>NZ_AFWD01000041.1:0-936 GCF_000222565.1 Vibrio sp. N418 | reverse complement strand
CTGAGTGGGATGCAAAAGCGGCTGGCGCAGACAAAGAAGCGGCATGGGATAATAAATTCGCAGCTTACGCAGCGGCTTACCCAGCAGAAGCGGCTGAATTTAAGCGTCGTGTAAACGGTGACTTGCCAGCAGAATGGGAAGCGAAAGCCAACCAAATCATCGCTGATCTACAAGTAAACCCTGCCAACATCGCATCACGTAAAGCATCGCAAAACGCGCTAGAAGCGTTTGGCGCAATGCTACCTGAGTTCATGGGCGGCTCTGCTGACCTAGCGCCTTCAAACCTGACTATGTGGTCGGGTTCTAAATCGCTAACGGCAGATGACTTCTCTGGTAACTACATTCACTACGGTGTCCGTGAATTTGGTATGACTGCGATCATGAACGGTATCGCACTGCACGGTGGTTTTGTTCCTTACGGTGCAACATTCCTAATGTTCATGGAATACGCGCGTAACGCAATGCGTATGGCTGCTCTGATGAAAGTGCAGAATATCCAAGTTTACACCCACGACTCTATCGGTCTGGGCGAAGATGGCCCAACTCACCAACCGGTTGAGCAAATCGCGTCACTACGCCTAACACCAAACATGAGCACATGGCGTCCATGTGACCAAGTTGAATCAGCGGTAGCATGGAAACTGGCGATTGAACGTAAAGATGGTCCATCAGCGCTTATCTTCTCGCGTCAAAACCTAGCACAACAACCTCGTAATGCAGAGCAAGTGGCGAACATCGCTCGCGGCGGCTACATCCTAAAAGATTGCGTAGGTAAGCCTGAGCTAATCCTTATCGCAACGGGCTCTGAAGTTGAGCTAGCAGTGAAAGCGGCAGAAGAGCTAACGGCGCAAGGTAAAGCGGTACGTATCGTATCAATGCCAGCAACTGACGCTTTTGATAAGCAAGATGCGGCTTACCGTGAGTCAGTATTGCCTT
>NZ_AFWD01000042.1:0-1435 GCF_000222565.1 Vibrio sp. N418 | reverse complement strand
GTAATGCCGATCAGTTAAGAAATTTGTGAGATCATTTGACCGATCCTCAAAAGGCTTCAAAATCCGATATTAGGAAACTAATATCGGATTTTTTATGTCTTTAGAAAGCCAACTTGCCAATACTTTTCGGTCGTGTAATACCTTCCACCACTTTGATAAATACTCTGACATTCTTAGTCCAGAGCTTATCCAGCAAGGTTTTGAGCAAGCTGGTGTTGCAACCGTTAGAAGAAGACGGTTACCTTTAGAAGCCGTACTTTGGTCCGTTGTTGGAATGAGTCTCTTTCGTCAACAATCTGTTTGGGATATTGCTAACCAACTCGATATTGTCCTGCCAGACAAACGACGTTTTGTTGCACCAAGTGCTGTTGTTCAAGCGAGACAGAGATTAGGCGAAGAAGGTGTAAAGCAAGTCTTTAAGAAGATGGCTGCGCACAGCTATCAGTCGTCTAACTTCGAAACTTGGTGTGGACTAAACCTTCTATCCGTCGATGGTGTCGTTTGGAGAACGACAGATACACTCGAAAATCATCAAGAGTTTAAAGCGCAGCGCAATCAATCATCTGAGAATATTTACCCTAAGGTCCGTATGGTTTGCTTGATGGAGCTTACGAGTCATCAGCTAATCGATAGTGCATTCTCTGACTATCGCACCAGCGAAATGAGTCTCGCAGAAGAGCTTATTGAACAAACGCCAGATCAATCACTGACTATTTTTGACAAAGGATATTACTCTTTAGGACTGCTTAATCGCTGGAACAAAGTCGGTCAAGAAAGGCATTGGATGCTCCCTGTGAGAAAAGACTTTCAGTATGACGTTGTCCATAAATACAGCCAGAGTGATGCCATCGTTGCTATAAAAACATCACCTCAGGCAAGGAAGAAATTCAGTGACCTGCCTGAAATAATAGAAGCAAGGTTGGTATCGAAAGTCATCAAAGGTAAGGAGTATCAGGTTCTTACCTCAATGCGTGATGGGTTGCGCTTTCCTGGAGAAGACATTGTAGAGCTCTATCGCTATCGCTGGGAAATCGAATTAGGCTATAGAGAAATGAAGCAAACCTTGCTTGATAGTGAATATACATTGCGAAGTAAGCGCCCAGATATGGTTAGACAGGAGCTCTGGGGGATTTTGTTAGCCTATAACCTTATAAGGCAGGTTATGACAAAGGCAGCGAGTAATTTAGATAGCGTTTGGCCGAACCAATTAAGCTTTACGAGTAGTGCCATGGCTGTGACTCAATACTTTGCAGCTTTACCTTTAACGAGTCCAGGGAAACTCCCTAAACACTATGAAGTGCTACTACAGCAAATATCCATGTTTATCCTACCCCCCCGAAGAGACGATAGAAATTATCCTCGTTGGGTGAAACTGAAACCCAAGAAATATGCGACAAATAGAAAAAATGCCAGTCAGCTTAACTGACTGGCATTA
>NZ_AFWD01000043.1:0-3207 GCF_000222565.1 Vibrio sp. N418 | reverse complement strand
GTGGCTTTGTTGTTTCTGTCCTACACTAGCTGACCACCTTCTAACACGCTTTGAGTCACGGACTTATACCAACAACGATAAGTAAGTAGTCAAAAATTGGCGCAAGAAAAATTGCGTGAACTAAACACTGACGCCTGGCCATTCTAATTGTCAAATTTTGACCATATTATAAACGAATCATCCATCATTTTCTGAAACACTCATTGCGTAAATTTATAGCGATAACAAGACCTTCTATCTTTGATTCACTCGACAAGCAATGCTAATCGTGTCGATTAAGATGTATACTTGAATAAATAATCTTAACCACTAAACTTCGCCCTCAATTATTGACTAAGAACGCAAATGCATAAAAGTTTATCTGACCTATTTCGCCACCACATTAACCCTATCGCTAAACTATTCATGGCGACGATCATTATTGTGGGCACTGCGTATGCGATTTTTAATGCCGTTCATCTCAAGCAATTGTCAAAATCTGTTATTACAGACTTTAACCAAATCTATTCCGTAAGTCGTCGTTTCGCTCAGTACTACAACAACACTGATGTAACTTTCGCTCCTAAGGGTATTTATGAACGTGATGGGGTTGGCATCATGGTGAGTAAAAGTGGAGAAGTGAAAGAGCTTTCTAACGGTATTAATAAGTTACGTTCAGAGCTTGATCCTATTACTCACAATAATGTCTGGACGATTGCGATTTTTGAGCATCCTGCGAATTATGGTCACTTTTCCCCGCTTCGTGAAGAATATAAAAAACGCTATGGGGCATACGAAGCTGATGATGTGATGAAACGCATTGTTAAACTAGAGCGATTAGAAAATACCTTTGACCAATTTTATGGCTGTAATATTAAGCTTTCTGAACCTTATCAAGAGGACGGTTCAAAGCAATGGGTTCGCACCATCTATTACCCTGTTTACAACAAGCGAACTCTTGATGCATTACTCGCAATCGATCTAAAAAATGACTACATCGATCTGGTAATAGCTTTGTTTAACAATGAACATTTTACTGTCATCAATACCAATACAACACTAACCTCATATCAACAGACGATTGAGATCCCGTGTACTGATGCTGAGCCAATTATAGTTGGCTTTAGCGTATTGGATATAGTTAAACGAACTTTCATAGCATCGCTTTTAATTTCCTTTTTAGCCCACCTCATAGTGGTGTATTTTAAAGGCCGTCAACGTCGTATCACACGTGACAAAATGACGGGGTTTTATCGCCGAGATTTTTACGAGCCAAGACTCAATAGAGCGCATAACTTCTCAATGCTCATTATTGATATCGACTTTTTTAAGATCATCAATGACACCCACGGTCACAAAAAAGGTGATGAAGTCATTAGTGAAGTGACTCGCCGTATTGCCAGCCAAATTCGCAGTACAGATGCGGCTGTGCGCTGGGGGGGAGAAGAGTTTGTGGTGCTGTTTAAAGATATGACCGATGACATGCTTTACGATAAAGCTGAACTGATCCGCGAGCATGTAGCGAATAGCGCGATTTCAGGTATCGATGTAACTATCTCCGTCGGGGGGGTTACGCTTCGTGACAGTGAGTTTAGTGAAGCCTATAAACGTGCCGATCACGCCTTATATCAATCAAAACGTGATGGTCGAAATCGTGTCACCATTTACGACGAGAATGCGACTATCCTATAACGCCCCGTCTTACGACACCGGATTGGTTACTATTTAACTAATCAATCCGGCGTTTCTTTCACCACTTCCGCCAAAGTACGGAAATAGAGCCAATCTCTTGGTTTTATCTTGGTTTTTGACCGCTAGTCTGTACAATCAAAGCACCTTCCTCATAAATGATGATTTACTATGAAATTACTCGTTCGTAACCTCGCTCGTGCGACGACTGAACAAGACATTCGCAAACTGTTTGCTCAGTTTGGCGAAGTTCGTGAATGTACTTTGGTGTTAGACCAAGTATCAGGCCAATCAAAGGGGTTCGCCTTTGTTGAAATGCCAAATGATGAAGAAGCAAACGAAGCACTTGAGAAGCTAAACTTAAAAGAAGTTGCTAAAAGCAAGATTCGTGTAAAAGCCGCACAAAACTAACAAAGAGCCGACAGTCAATGTCGGCTTTTTTGACTGCTATGCTCGCGTTTTGGTATCACAAAAAAACGAACTCCCTCCACACATCCCTACTAGGCACTTCCGATATAGTGGTTTTGACCAAATCGACCATCTTGTCGTTGAAAAAAATGCACCATGGCACCAATCAAGTTAGCATCATTAACAAATGGTGATGCGATAACATTTGGTTTGATATGACAATAAGGCATCGCTTCAAGATATTCGTCAAATTTCCATTTCAACCGATGGAATATAAACACCACCATACAGTGAACATTAATTTTGATTCTTAATCAAAGCAGAAAAACAATAATTCATTTTTGTCTACACTCTATTTCTGACCGATTGCAAAGCATCGCAATAAAAAAAATATAAGCGTGATATGCGTAACGTTATAATCTTTGCTCGATAGAAAGCTCACCAAAACTATGAAAAATTAATAAAAATATTATTATATCTGCGACTCGTTATTCATTGATACGTTTGGTGATATAGAGTGTTCAAAGGGAGTGATCACTGCAATGAATGCGCTTACAGATAGAAAACTACTCTACACGATCAAAACGGTCCCTTTCGCACTTATTATTCTATTTGTTATTCTGCTTCTTTCATTGGTGGTTAACGACAGCCAAAAAACCGCTCTGCAGTTAGAACAAAACCTCATCGCCACGAATCTCCTGAAGCAAAAAGAGACCATTGCCCAACGAGTAGAAAGCACTTATGACCAAGTGCGTTACGAGCGCCGGAAAATCATCGCCTCACTCAAATCTCAAGTAAAACATCATGTTGATATCGCCTATCAAGTTGCGATGACCATTTATCAGGAAAACCAAGACAAGCCTGAGCAAGACGTTAAGCGAATGATTTCCGAGGCGCTGCGCAATGTGCGTTACGACGATGGCAACGGCTACTTTTTTATTTTCCAGACAGATGGTCTCTTTGTCATGCACGCCACAAACCCTAAGCAAGAAGGAAAGCAAGGGTTAGAGATGAGCGATTCTCAAGGCGTTCCATACATCAAAAATTTCATCAATAAATTTACCTCCTCAAACCGCATGAATGCTTATTATCGTTGGTGGTTTAAAAAGCCAAACCAACCGGATGAATATG
>NZ_AFWD01000044.1:0-63303 GCF_000222565.1 Vibrio sp. N418 | reverse complement strand
GCATTAAGTGGTGAACAACGCGGCCACTAACCTTAAACCTTGCCACATTCAACACTGAAGATGACCTAAGCTGAAATTGCCAAGCGTTGAGAATCCGTCTTAAATGCTTTGTTATGTTTTAGCACAATTCATTGATTTACTTGGCAAAGAACTGAGATTCAGACTTAGTTTTCTGAACCAAATCACAAGCTCAAACTCACTTGACCGCCAGATGCACTAAAGCAGAAACGAGTAAGTCCACTTCCCTGCTAATGAGGCAGCTCGATCAAGCCTCAACAAGCGCCCTTTCTTAGCAAAAGCAGCGCAGAACAATGGCGATTTGCCGACTCAACTGCCAAGGTTATTAGCTAATTGGCAAATACACCCAAAGCGACTTTGAGCCAGAGAAACAAGACGCCCAAAACACCCGAAAGCTAAAATGAAGCAACCCGTGAACCTTGGCATGTTTACGGGTGAAGTAATTCAAGAATTGGGGCAGACAATCGTGATTTGCTGAGTCTACTCCCAACGAATAGCCAAAGGGACAAAGAACGACTCAAAGGTATTTAAGCCATTGAAATCCCATTAAAACATAACGCCGCATTAAGTGGTGAACAACGCGACCACCCAACCTTAAATCTTGCCACATTCAGCACTAAAGCCGACCTAAACTGAAATTGCCAAGCGTTGAGAATCCGTCTTAAATGCTTTGTTATGTTTTAGCACAATTCGTTGATTTACTTGGTAAAGAACTGAGATGCAGACCTAGTTTTCTGAACCAAATCACAACCTAGCACTAGCTTGACCGGCAGACGCGCCAAAACCAAAAACGAGTAAGTCCACTTCCCTGCGAATGAGGCAACTCAATACGCTTTCAACAAGCGCCCTTTCTTAGCAAAAGCAGCGCAGAACAATGGCGATTTGCCGACTCAACTGCCAAGGTTATTGGCTGATTGAGAAATATACCCAAAGCGACTTTGAGCCAGAGAAACAAGGCGAGCAAACCAGCCGAAAACTTGAATGAAGCAACCCGCGAACCTTGGCATGTTTTACGGGCTAAGTGGTTGAAGAATGGATCGATAATACTGATTTGCTGAGTCTACTCCCAACGAATAGCCAAAGGGACAAAGAACGACTCAAAGGCATTTAAGCCATTGAAATGCCATTAAAACATAACGCCGCATTAAGTGGTGAACAACGCGACCACCCAACCTTAAACCTTGCCACATTCAGCACTAAAGCTGACCTAAACTGAAATTGCCAAGCGTTGAGAATCCGTCTTAAATGCTTTGTTATGTAAATTCAGCCACATAAGCCAAAGTTACCACGAAAAACTAAGCCTGTACGACCGAAGAAATAGCCAAAACCAAAGAACCCAACAGTGTTCACGAATTTGCAGAGCCAGCAATGTTACAGACCAAGCTTCAACAAGCGAAAAATGGTGATGAGCAGCGACCCAAAATGCTTTTGAATCTGAGAAAACGAACGAAAGAAACCATCAGCAAATAGGGAGTTTCGTTAACCTTGCCCTTTCCTCACTTTAAGCCCGCAAAACTAACCACGAAACAACACTGAAACTGAATGAGGAAACTCACGAACCTTGGCATGTTGTACGGCTAATTTGGCAAAGAATAGAGACAGAAAGAGCTGATTTTGACGAGGATGAAAACCGGAGGGTGGAGAGAGCGAATAAAAAGAATAATACCGATTTTATCCGCTTTACATAACGCCGCATTAAGTGGTGAACAACGCGACCACCCAACCCTAAACCTTGCCACATTTAGCACTAAAGCCGACCCAGACTGAAATTGCCAAGCGTTGAGAATCCGTCTTAAATGCTTTGTTATGTTTTAGCACAATTCGTTGATTTACTTGGCAAAGAACTGAGATGCAAACCTAGATTTCTGAACTAAATCACAAGCTCAAACTTACTTGACCGGCAGACGCGCCAAAACCCAAAATGAGCAAGTCCACTTCCCTGCTAATGAGGCAACTCGATCAAGCCTCAACAAGCGCCCTTTCTTAGCAACAGCAGCGCAAAACAATGGCGATTTGCCGAGCCAACTGCCAAGGTTATTGGCTTATTGGGAAATACGTACAAAGCGACTTTGAGCCTGAGAAACAAGACGACCAAACCACCCAAAAACTTGAATGAAGCAACCCGCGAACCTTGGCATGTTTTACGGGTTAAGGGATTTAAGAACTGATCGACAATGGTGATTTGCTGAGTCTACTCCCAACGAATGGCTACAGGGGAAAAGAACGACTCAAAGGCATTTAAGCCATTGAAATCCCGTTAAAACATAACGCTCTCTATACGTCTAAAAAGAGCTTTTTCTCTCCTGATTGTGCCATTTTTTGTGCGGGATAGAATTATGAAAGTTCACATAAGTTACAACAAAGCCTAAATTTTTTAATCGAATCTCAAATTGCGAATGAGTTTTAGACGCTTAGAAGATCCTTAATTCTACGTGAGAGGCGAAAACCACCAGCGTGGATAGATAACCAGTTATGTTCCAGTCATTCATTTAAGTTATTTTTACATTCACTTTAGAGTCGTAGCGATGACAATCGTGTTTATTCTTGCAGAAAAAAGCCAAGGGAATACCTTGGCTTTAAGAGTAAATAGACGCGCGTTGGATTTAGTCAACGAGTGGGTATACACCGTCTTTATCATGTGTTTCGCGGCCGGTGATCGGTGGATTGAACACGCAAGCCATCACCATTTCTTTATCTTTATAAGCACGTAAATAATGTTCATCGTGCTTATCGAGAATGTACAATGTACCGGGTTTAATTGGGTACGTTTCACCACCGACGACTTCAATTTCGCCTTCACCACTCATGCAGTAGACTGACTCTAGGTGATTTTTGTAGTGGATATGCGTTTCTGTATTTTCAAATATCGTGGTGATATGGAAAGAGAAGCCCATGTTGTCATCTTTAAGCAACATACGTACGCTTTCCCACGTTTGTGATACTACGCGGCGATCGCTATCACGACACTCTTCTAATGTTCTTACAATCATGATTCGTCCCTACGATGCTTTCTTGATCAGTTTAGCAGCGACGTTATCAACCGCCTTTTCAAAGATTTTCATGCCTTGTTCCATTTCACTCTGCGTGATGGTGAGAGGACAGAAGAACTTCACAACTTCATCATTTGGGCCAGCGGTTTCGATTACCATGCCGTTAGCAAAACACTCTCGAGCGATCAGTGTGGCAGTTTCACCAGCGCTACACTCGATACCAATCATTAAGCCGCGGCCTTTTTGCTGTTCAAACAGCTGCGGGTAACGTTTTTGTACATTGGATAAGGTAGCCAAGACTTGAGCTGAGCGTTCAGCAATGTTCTCTTCTAGTGCGTTATCGGACCAAAATAGCTCTAGAGCGTGCGCGGCGGTAACAAACGCATGGTTGTTACCACGGAAGGTACCGTTGTGTTCACCCGGTTTCCATGCATCAAGCTCCGGTTTAAGCAGAACGATCGCCATAGGCAGACCATAACCACTAATCGATTTAGACAGGGTAACCATATCGGGTTTAATGCCCGCTGGTTCAAAGCTAAAGAAAGTGCCAGTACGGCCACAACCTGCTTGGATGTCATCCACAATCAGTAGAACATCGTTGCTACGGCAGATTTTCTCTAGTCGTTGTAACCATTGGTTAGAAGCCACATTTAGGCCGCCCTCACCTTGTACGGTCTCTAGCAATACCGCCGCCGGTTTATCAAGGCCACTTGATGCATCGGTAAGCATGGTTTCAAACAAGCTCAAACCGTCGATACCGGCATAGCCTTCATAAGGAAGACGAGTCACGCCTGCTAGTGGCATACCGTTACCACCACGGTGGTGTTGGTTACCAGTTGCTGCAAGTGCGCCTGCAGTACAACCGTGGAAGCCATTGGTGAATGCGACGACGTTTTGGCGACCTTTGACTTTTCTCGCCAATTTGAGCGCCGCTTCCACTGCGTTGGTGCCCGTTGGTCCAGTAAACTGTACTTTGTAATCTAAGGATCTTGGTTGGAAAATGTATTTGTTCAGCGCGACAAGAAAGTCAGCTTTCGCATTGGAGTGCATATCCAAACCGTGAGTGATGCCATCGCCTGTTATGTACTCTACCAATGAAGCTTGTAGTGCGTCATTGTTGTGTCCGTAATTGAGAGATCCTGCACCGGCTAGGAAATCGAGGTAACGATCTCCTGAATCGGTCTCAAGCCAAGACCCCTTGGCTTTTTTGAAAATGACTGGAAAGCTGTTTGAATATGAGCGTACTTTTGACTCATGCTGATTAAAAATATCCATAATGGAACCGTAAATTAATCCTTATTTGTGAGTTATTCGTAGAGGGATGCGAAACAGGTATTCCGTGTCGTGATCACCATAGAAGTGCTGTGTCTGGTCGAGAAAAACCGACACGCTACCATTACCACCATGTTCACGGTCCAATTTCTTGAACAGTGCCCAAGAGCCTTGATTGTCCTTGGTGATGGTTGTTTCAACATACTCGATGCCAGCTGGCGCGAGACGCGCAAGCAGTTCGTTAAGCATCTGGTAAGCCAGCCCCTGCCCTCGAAACTTTTCATCGACCGCGACTTGCCAAACGAACAGTTCATTCGGTGACTGTGGTTTGATATAAGCAGAGATAAATCCCGCCGCTGAGCCATCAAATTCGGCTAGGACGCAAGTATCGCTAAAATGAGAAGCTTGAAGAAAATTGCAGTATGCAGAGTTTGTATCTAGAGGGGGGCTATTGGCGATCAATGCATGGATACGATTTCCATCATTGATCGTTGGCCTTCGAAAACCGAATGTCAGGTTTGAAGGTTTTGTATTTGCGTTCAGCACCCAAGGTGCAGAAGTAATCATATTAGGGCGCATAATCCTTTGAGCTCTAAGTTAGTTCTCTTATATTATTGATCATACCTCACAGTTCAGATCAAGGAGAGTTTGAAATAGCACCAATTTACGTGACAACAATCACAAAACCAGTGTAACGCAATGAAATTGTGCTTATTATCATTCCAAATGTTCTTTTTAGGCGTTCATTCCATTCACTTAAAAGCTGCGCCAATCATTCTCTCATAATTTAGTAACTCAACTAAAAATTAAACACAACAACCAATAGTTACAATGACTTAACAAGGCCATCCCGCCGGGGTCACGCACCATTTCCGCGAGTGTTTATGCGGGCAATCAGCTATTGGAAATACCTCAATAGTTAAACCTTCACAATTTCAATTTTATTATTTAAAAACAATTACTTAACGCAAAAATAAATTTACCATCCTTCAAGTATGGAATAAGCACGAATTGATTTATTACCATTTTTTACTTAGAGTACGAAGGTTTTTCAAAATAATGACACACAAAATAAAGGACTCTACATGTCGCCCATACTGGAAGTACAAGGGTTATATAAAGTATTTGGGGAAAACCCAGAACAAGCTTTCGCCCTCATAGAACAAGGTGCAGACAAAGACAGCATTTTTGAAAAAACCGGCCTGACCGTTGGTGTGCATGATGTTTCTCTCTCCATCAACGAAGGTGAGATCTTCGTTATCATGGGGCTCTCTGGCTCGGGTAAATCAACACTGGTTCGCCTTCTCAACCGTTTAATCGAGCCCACACAAGGCAGCGTTCTTCTTCGCGGTAAAGACATCGCTCACATCTCTGAAGACGACTTACGCCAAGTGCGCCGCAACAACATCTCGATGGTCTTCCAAAACTTCGCATTGATGCCGCATATGACGGTTATCGAAAATGCCTCTTTTGGCCTTGAACTCGCAGGCGTCGATGTGCCAACTCGACATGCATCCGCATTGTCTGCTCTGTCTCGTGTTGGTCTTGATGCCTACGCCGATTCTTATCCAGATGAGCTCTCCGGCGGGATGAAGCAGCGCGTTGGCCTTGCTCGCGCGCTTGCTTGCGACCCTGATATATTGTTGATGGACGAGGCATTCTCTGCACTTGACCCTCTTATCCGAACAGAAATGCAAGACGAACTGATTCGGCTGCAAAATGATGACAAACGCACCATTGTGTTTATCTCGCATGATTTGGACGAAGCAATGCGCATTGGTGACCGTATCGCCATTATGCAAGATGGTGTGGTGGTTCAAGTTGGAACACCCGATGAAATCTTAAATAATCCTGCCAATGATTATGTGGAAGCGTTCTTCCGTGGTGTGAACATCGCCAGCGTGCTAACCGCTAAAGATATTGCGCGCAAAAATCCCGCGGCGGTGTTTAAAAAATCAGAGCACGATGGTCCCGCTTCAGCCCTACAAATTCTCACGGACAATGATCGCGAATTCGGCGTGGTCGTCGATAAAACCAATCAATTCTCTGGTTTGGTATCCATTGAGTCGCTACGCCAAGCGCACAAAGAAAATCGTTGTTTGGTCAGTGCTCAACTTGAGTCAACCATCACGCTGTCACCTGAACAACCGATTAATGACATTCTAGGTGATGTCGCGGGAGTCTCTTATTCGGTACCCGTTGTCGACGAGAACGGCCAATATTTCGGCATTGTGTCGAAATCACGCTTACTTCAAGCATTGGATAGGGATTAATCACCATGTCAGCACAAGAAACTGCAAACGACCCTTGGGCAACGCCTGCAGCCCCGGAAAGCAATCCATGGGCACAAGAAGCGCCTTCTGGTGATGAAAACTGGCTCTCTTCTGAAAGTATTGAGCAAGCGCCTTTCGATATCATGGATCCATTTGCTCATGCCGTTCTCCCCTTCGATGTTTGGGTTGAAACCGGTTTAGAGTGGCTGGTCAATCATGGCCGCCCACTGTTCCAAGCCATCCGAGTTCCGATTGATTTTATTCTTAGCTCATTTGAAACCGCGCTGGTCTCGACCCCCGCGCCAATTATGTTGTTAGTGCTGTTTCTCATCACTTGGCAGTTTTCCAACTTAAAGCTCGGCGCGACCACGTTGGTATCATTAGTACTAATTGGTTTGATTGGCGCGTGGGGCCAAGCGATGACCACCTTATCGCTAGTAATGACCTCGGTGTTTTTCTGCCTGCTGATCGGCTTGCCCATGGGAATATGGCTGGCAAGAAGTGAGACGGCCGCCAAAGTGGTGCGACCGCTACTCGATGCAATGCAAACCACACCCGCTTTTGTCTACCTAGTGCCAATAGTCATGCTGTTTGGTATTGGTAACGTACCTGGCGTGGTGGTCACCATCATCTTTGCCCTGCCCCCTGTGGTGCGCTTAACCATTCTCGGCATTCAACAAGTACCTGATGAGTTGATTGAAGCAGGACATTCGTTCGGTGCCAGTCGTAAACAAATGCTGTATCGAATCCAATTACCGTTGGCGATGCCCACGATTATGGCCGGGGTAAACCAAACCTTGATGCTGTCACTCTCAATGGTTGTGATCGCCTCTATGATTGCGGTTGGTGGACTTGGTCAAATGGTACTGCGCGGTATTGGACGACTTGATATGGGCCTTGCTGCTGTCGGCGGCTTAGGCATCGTTATTCTTGCTATTTTGCTTGATCGCGTAACACAGCAACTTGGCATTAATGCTCAAAATACAAAACAACGTTGGTATCACACAGGTCCAGCTTCGATATTTTTCAAGCTGCCGGCTAATAAATCGTTGGGAAACTCAATCCAGGAGAAAACTGAATGAATAATTCATGGAAGAAAACCCTCGTCGTAAGCGCGGTATCTGCGCTTGCTGTTTCAAGCCATGCATGGGCTGAAAAACTGCCCGGTGAAGGCGTCACAGTACAACCGGTTCAATCAACGGTTGCAGAAGAAACTTTCCAAACGCTGATCGTCAACAAAGCGCTTGAAGCATTGGGTTACCAAGTCAAAGAAACTAAAGAAGTGGACTACAACGTCGGCTACACATCAATCGCGAACGGTGATGCAACCTTCCTTGCGGTAGGCTGGTTCCCTTTGCATGCTGACAAGTACACGATGGCAGGTGGCGATGACAGCTTCTTCCGTAAAGGCCAATTCATCAGTGGCGCTGCGCAAGGTTACTTGATTGATAAGAAAACGGCAGAAAAATACGGCATCACAAACATTGGTCAGCTAACTGACCCAAAAATTGCCGCTCTATTTGATGCCAATGGCGATGGCAAAGCAGACCTTACCGGTTGTAACCCTGGTTGGGGCTGTGAGATGGTGATCGAAGAGCAGCTTAATGCTTACAAATTACGTGATACGGTCTCTCACAACCAAGGTAACTATGCAGCCATCATTGCCGATACGATTTCACGCTATAAGAAAGGCGATCCGGTCATTTACTACACCTGGACACCTTACTGGGTCAGTGGTGTGTTGGTTCCAGGCAAAGATGTGGTTTGGCTAGAAGTGCCGTTCTCAGCCCTACCGGGCGAGCGTAAGAATGTCGATACCACCTTGGCTAATGGTAAAAACTACGGCTTTGAAATGAACTCAATGCGCATTGTGGCCAACAAGCAGTTTACTGACAACAACCCAGCAGCGGCTAAACTGTTCGAAATCATCAAAGTAAACATCAACGATGTGAGCGCACAGAACATGATCATGAGTAAAGGTAAAAACTCAGCTTCTGACATCGAAGCGCATGCAAATGGTTGGATCAAAGCCAACCAAGCGCTATTTGACTCTTGGGTAGCAGAAGCAAAGCAAGCCGCTCTGTAACGAGCCTTTAGTTTTAGCTTTTAGCCTCTGGCTACACCTTAGCAAAATGCCTGTGGTTTCGATCACAGGCATTTTTGATCGCACCTCCCGGCTCTTTGCTAAACGAATAACGCTCAATCTGCCAAGCTAAGAAAGCGTAACGGGGCTCTACATAACACCTGATAAACTCAGATATATCCGGTGAACACGGTAATTTGAGACTCTGTGAGCTTTATAAAGCCTGCTATTGAGTGAATTATTGATCCAGTTCTCCTTCTTTACTTAAATCTCACCATAATTGGTCAACCAATTATATTAATCGCTTATACTAGCCCTTTCTAATGCAGCCACTGCGTGGCTATTGAGGTAATTAGTGTTTAAAGGCAACTTATCTAACTTGGAAGCTTGTCAGGGCCTTCCGGTTAAAATGTTTGAAGTTATCGAGCAGGTAAAACAGCGCTTAAGTGCTTCAGTGGAAAATGGTCGCTACCAACTTGAAGGTGATGATGTTTTCTTCTTCGTGGTTGATGACAACAGCAAATTAGTGACAGAGTGTAAATCGGAAATCCACCGTAAGTATATCGATGTTCAAATCGTACTTGCGGGTGAAGAACGTTTTGGTTACAGCCTGCAGCCTTTCCAAAGCATTGCTGAAGATCTGCTTGAAGCGCGTGATGTTGCATTCAGTGAAGATGTGGTGAACGAGCAATTTGCCGATCTACAAGTCAACGACTTCATTATCTTCAATGCAGAACAGCCACACCGTCCACTGGTCGCGGTTAATGAGCCGATGGCGATCCGTAAAGCGGTGATTAAGATCTCTCACCAATGGCTAGCAGAGCAATCGATGCAGACAACACTGACTTGGAATGACAGCAACATTCCACACCAAATTTCACTCAAGCAAACAGGTCTGTGTACTCACATTGAAATGCGTATCGTCAAAGATGTTGAACCTGAGTTGATCACTCTAGCGGTTGACCACAAAGTGGAAACCTTGATCGCGGCATGGCAAGGCGCTGCAATGCCTATCTCTGAAGCGTTTGATGATGGCAACCTGTTCTCACAAGCACGAGTGCTGTTCAATCTTGAACAAGAGGGTGAACAAGGCTGTGTGGTGTGGTTGGTGAATCACATTAAACTGCCTTGCGGTAACAAGATGTCGGCAGACAAATTGGCATGGGTGCCATCGATGGTCTGCAAAGACGGTAAATTAAGCGCCATCTAATCAGGCAGAAGTGAATTAAAAAACCGAGCTTTCATTGCTCGGTTTTTTAATTCAGCACGTTTTTTATTCTTCGGCGCTAGGCGCGCGCGATTTTCTCGCTAAAATGAAGACGTAAGATCGTGGTACAATTGACCCCAATAAAGATGATTTCCATCAACGTAGCGCCAATCGAACCCATCAATAAGTTATTAACGACCCAACAGCATGAACTCGCTAACATAAGCAGTCGCATGGTTAAGCCTTGAAACTTAAATAATGCAAATGTTGCCACTGTCGAGCCAACGATAGGCAATAGCTCATAATAATAATTTAACTGGGGCAAACCCATCCCCCAAATCATAATGATGAAGAACACCATAACCGCTGTTGATTGAGTTTTAGTTGAGCTGTAACTGCGTATTGCGCTGATGCCACTACCAAAAGCGGCGACCATCGCATCCATCATCACAAAATGACCGCACATGATGAATTGAAACACCATCAAATGCAGCCTGAAACGCTGACCGTCACGATGAAGAAATGCCAAGGCTCCTATTACAAAACCAAACATCCCTATCGCTTGCGCGAGATCCCATTCAGGAAGTATACCGTTCATCGTTTTCCGCCTGACGTTGAGCTTTTTAGCTCTGCCAATAGATACTCCAAGCACAAACTTGGGCTGGTTAAGGTGCGTTGACGTGTCGCTTGATCGAGCTGCAAAATCGCCGGAGCCATTGAAGCTTGCGCCAATACAATACGACTATCGTTTAAGCAATGATCGTGAATATATTGCGCGATGGTCGCTAGGTAAGCGTCATTGTCTCCTGCCAGATAATGTGCCCACGCCTCGGGGATCACTTCCACTGTGGCGCGCTGTGCGATATCAGCATCGTATTCTGCCAATAAGTTCATAGTAGGATTGATGGTGGTTTCAAGCGCTGCTAACACTTTAATATGACCACTTTGGCTCGCCTCGATTGCCATGGGCCTATCGACTCGCATAACTTGAGCAAAACGTGTTTTTGCCTGTTCAGCTAACGCACCAATGCTGGAACAAGTGCAGATAACCCAATCTGCGCCCTGCGCTTCCAACTGGACTATTTGCTGTTCAACCATCGATGCCAATTCATCATCAATTCCCACATTACTCGCATGTTGCAACAATTGAGACGCAATATGATGGCGAATAGTGGCCTGTTTTTCTAAACCACTTGATGCGATAAAAGAGTCAAACAACGACTGGTTAGCCGCTAAGGTATGTAAAAAAGCAACCTGCATAGTGCCTCACTAGAAAAAATTGATATCGTTCTAAACGGCTTATCGAAAAAAGGCTTCTAGAAAGAAGCCTTAATAATAGGGTGTTGCGATTGCTGCGCGAGCTTATTTAACTAAATCTGCGGCTTCGCGTGCAAGGCGACCAATCTCGTCCCAACGACCTTCGTTGATCAGTGCTTTGTCCACCATCCAAGTGCCGCCACACGCGATCACGCGATCAATCGCAAGATAATCGTTAACGTTCTTAGTGCTGATGCCGCCCGTTGGCATAAACTGAATTTGCGTGTAAGGGCCTAGCAATGATTTCAGCATATTGATACCGCCCGATGCTTCCGCTGGGAAGAACTTTAGTGTGGTTAGACCCATTTCAATCGCCGCTTCCACTGCGCTTGGGTTGTTCACGCCCGGTACGATATCGATACCAATTTCGCGGCATGCGTTAACCGTATTTGGGTTAAAACCTGGTGAAACCACAAAGGTCGCACCCGCTTGTTTCGCCGCAATCGCCTGCTCGCGGTTGAGTACGGTACCGGCGCCGATTAGCATATCTGGCTGCGCTTCACGCAATAGACGAATCGCTTCTACTGCCGCATCTGAGCGGAAAGTAATTTCAGCCGCTGGCAAACCGTTGTCTGCTAGTGCTTTACCCAGAGGAATAATGTCTTCTGCGCGGTCAATCGCGATGACTGGAATAACTTTGATTTCAGCCAGTTGTTGTGCAATCGTGGTCATGTTTAAATCCTTACTTTAAATCCGTTTCTCTACATCAATATCTAGTCATCAATTTCTAATCATCGAGCTGACTAAACAAAGCGAATCGTTTCTGTTGCATGTATTGGGATGATCGCGCCTTTGTGTTGAATCACGATACCCGCCAATTGGTGGCCCTGACGCGAACATTGCTGCGCGTCTTTCCCTTGCAGGTAGCCTGCTAAGAATCCGGCGTTGAATGAGTCACCCGCCGAAGTCGTATCGACGACAGTTTCCACAGGCGTGGTCGCGATGGTCTCAAAATCACCCGCCGCAAATTCTTGGTACAAATTGCCCTTCGCGCCCATTTTCACCACGGCTTTCTTCACGCCCGCGGCTTGTAGACGGTTTAAGGTCGCGTGCTCATCGCTATCGCCCCATAGGTTTGCTTCGTCGTCATTGGTCACCAATGCCAAATCGGTAATCTCAAACACTTGACGGTAGCAATCGCGCGCTTCATCAGCATCACGCCATAGCGCTGGGCGGTAGTTTGAATCAAACGCCACTTCCACACCTTGTTGACGCAAGTTTGCCAGCAGCGCCACCAACTTAGTGCGATCTTCTGCGGGTAGAATCGCTAAGCTAATACCGCTTAGATACACCATATCAACCTTGGTTAACGCCGCTTCAATTTGGGCAAAATCCGTATGCTGCATCATGTAACGTGCCGCTGATTGATTACGCCAATAAAGGAAGGTACGCTCACCTTGATCATCTAACTGGATCAGGTATAGACCCGGTTGGCGAGTCTCGTCACGCAGTACCAAGTCTGTGCCGACACCTTCTTGTTGCCAACGTGTAAGCATTCCGCTGCTGATGGCGTCATTGCCTAGCGCAGAAACGTAGTCAATCGCCACCTTTTCACCCGCAACACGAGCAAGGTAAACCGCCGTATTGAGTGAATCGCCACCAAATGCTTGAGTCATGGCGCCAAACGGCGCGCCATTTAACTCAATCATGCACTCCCCGATTAAGGCAATACGCTTCATGCTTTCTCTCCTGGTAGAACGAAGTAAGATTTAGCGTTTTGGTAGCAGATGTCTTGAACCATTTTGCCCAGCATTGCGATGTCGTTTGGCACTTCGCCATTCACTGCCCATTGGCCGATGATGTTACAAAGGATACGACGGAAGTATTCATGACGCGTGTACGATAGGAAGCTACGAGAGTCTGTTAGCATACCAACAAACTGGCTTAATAGACCCAGTTGAGAAAGTTGCTGGATTTGACGTTCCATGCCATCTTTCTGATCGTTGAACCACCAGCCAGAACCGAATTGGATCTTGCCTGCGATGCCACCACCTTGGAAGTTACCAATCATGGTCGCCATCATTTCGTTGTCGCGCGGGTTTAGGCAGTAAAGAATGGTTTGGGGTAGCTCGTTGGTGATATCCATCGCGTTCATTAAGCAAGACAATTGCAGTGCGAACGGACGGTCACCGATTGAGTCAAAGCCTGCATCAGCGCCTAGTAGTTGGAACATACGCGTGCTGTTGTTACGCTGTGCACCGATGTGCAGCTGCATTACCCAGCCCATTTTCGCGTATTGCTTGCCAAGCCACACTTGAACCGCCGTGCTGAACTGGTCAATTTCTAGTTCGCTCAGCGTTTCACCTTGCAGACGGCGCGTTAACATTGCATCCAGTGTTGCTTCACTTGGTACTGCTGCGTAGCGAACCACTTCGATACCGTGGTCAGCGGCGCGACAGCCGTGTGCACTAAAGTGCTCTAGACGACGCTCTAGCGCAGTCAGTAGATCGGTAAAGCGGGTGATTTCAACATCTGCTACTTCACCTAGCAAAGTCATGTATTCCGCAAAACCGTCTAGTTCAATTTTGAACGCACGGTCTGGGCGCCAGCTTGGCGCAACTTCAACATCAAAGCTATCATCTTCGGCGATAGCTTTATGGTATTCCAGTGAATGAATTGGGTCGTCAGTGGTACCTGCCATCACAACATTCATCTGCTTCATGATGCCGCGTGCTGAGAATTCAGGTGTTGCCAGTAGCTCGTTACACTCGTGCCAAATTTGATCCGCCGTTTCTGGGCCAAACAGTTTGCCAGTAATACCAAATGGGCGACGCAGCTCAAGGTGTGACCAATGGTACAGTGGGTTACCCAATGTTTGCGGAACGGTTTTTGCCCACGCTTGGAACTTTTCGTAATCTGACGCTTCGCTGCCTGTGATCAACGCTTCAGGTACACCAGCTGAACGCATGCCACGCCACTTGTAGTGATCGCCTTCTAACCAGATCTTAGTTAGGTTTTCGAACTGACGGTTCTCAGCCACTTCTTTTGGGTTTAGGTGGCAGTGGTAATCGTAGATCGGCATCGCTTTGGCGTAATCATGGTATAGCTCGCGAGCGATATCGTTAGATAGTAAGAAGTCTTCACACAAAAAGTTTTTCATTTTTTACTCCGTAGGTGCCGGCCTCGCCCACACCAAAGAAATTTTAAGCACTATTTACAACAGCAATATTTAAAGCAAAGAAGCCCTCACATAAGGAGGGCATCATTATATCGATTAAAGAGAAGCGACGGCTGCGCGCGCACCTTTATCAAGGATCAATTGGTAAGCATCGGTCACTGCGCTCACGAAGGTTTCGTTAGCGATAAGGTCTGTACCGAAAATTGCTTCAATTGAAAGTAGTGCTTTCACCGCCGAAACGTTCAAGCCATGTTCGGCGTAAATCGCTTGGAACTGCTCAACCATTGGGTCGCGTACATCAATTGCTTCGCCTTGTTCAGTCACAGCGCCAACGTAGCGCATCCAACCGGCAATGCCCATTGCCAACCATTTGAAGTCCGTACCTTGCGCTAGGTGATGACGTAGCGAGCCACCCATACGTTGTGGGATCTTCTGGCTGCCATCCATCGCGATTTGCCATGTTTGGTGTTTTAGACTTGGGTTGGTAAAGCGCTCAATCAGCAGCGTTGCGTACGCTTCTAGATCAGTCCCTTCCGGCATATTCAGTGTTGGCGCTTGCGCTTTCATCATCATGTCGAACGCCGCTTTGCGGTAATCATCATTCGTCATGGTGTCAGAGATGTGCGCGTAGCCGCCTAGGAAGCCTAGGTAAGCAAGGAATGAGTGGCTGCCATTTAGCATGCGCAGTTTCATTTCTTCAAACGGTACCACGTCAGAAACAAATTCTGCACCAGCAACGTTCCAATCTGGACGGCCTGCAACGAAGTTGTCTTCGATAACCCATTGACGGAACGGCTCACAAGCGATACCGCACAAGTCTTCAACACCCACAAGCTCTGCAATTTCAGTCAGCGTTTCTTCTGTTGCAGCTGGAACAATGCGGTCAACCATGGTGCATGGGAACGTAACGTTCGCTTCAATCCATGATGCTAATTCAACGTCAACCAAATTAGCGAAATCCAGAACAGCTGCACGTGCTACGTGGCCGTTCTCTTGTACGTTATCGCAAGACATCACAGTAAATGGTTGGATGCCTTTTTCACGGCGCTGACGCAGTGCTTCAACGATGTAACCGATAGCCGAACTTGGATCTTGTGGGTTGGCCAAATCAGCAATGATTAAGCCGTTGTTTTTGTCTAGACGACCTGTTGCAGGGTCAGCGCAGTAACCTTTCTCAGTGATGGTCATCGAAACGATAGCCACTTGCTCTTCGGTCATCTTCGCTAATACCGCTGCTTTACCATCTAATGTTGGGTGCAGTGATTCAGTTACTGAGGCAATCAGTTTTACGTCAGTTGATTCTGCGCCCTTCTCTGCCACTGTGTATAGGTGGTCTTGTGCGCGCAGCTGCTCAATCAGATCTTCGCCACCAAATAGGTTTACTTCACAGATGCCCCAATCACTGTTGGTCTTCTCTAGCATTTCATTGGTGAATAGCGCTTGGTGTGCACGGTGGAAAGCACCAAAACCAAGGTGAACAATACGAGTTTTCAGGTTTGAGCGAGCGAAAGTTGGACGAATGACTTGTTCATTCAAGTTGGTATTTGCGATTGTTTTCATTGTTTTTCCTTGGCCTCGCAGCCGATTAAGCACTGCGAGGCGATTAGATGGAGGCAAATCCGATAATCAAATCGTATAAAGTCGAAATTTGTAGCGCTAGATTAGTAACCTAGAATCAGCTGTGGAAGTAATAGGCTGATTTGTGGAATAAACGTAATCGCCAATAGTGCTAGGAATAGCGCCGCGTAGAACGGCAGTAGTGGCTTGATTACTTTATCGATAGAGATGTTTGCAACCGAACAGCCAACAAACAGTGCACTACCCACTGGTGGAGTACATAGGCCGATAGCAAGGTTGAATGTCATCATGATACCGAAGTGCACAGGATCCACGCCCATATCCAACACGATTGGTAGGAAGATTGGTGTAAAGATCAGAACCGCTGGTGTCATATCCATGAAGATACCAACAATCAAAAGGATTACGTTGATGATCAATAGGATGATTAGTGGGTTTTCTGAAACCGCTAGTAGTGCATCGGCAATCATGTAAGGGATATCAGCATTCGCCATTGCCCAAGACATGCCCATTGAAGCGCCAACCAATAGCAATACAATTGACGTCGTTACCGCAGACTCAAGCACGATTTTTGGTAAATCACGAACCGTTACTTCACGATAAACACCCACCGCAAGAACCAGCGTGTAAACCACCGCAATTGCTGATGCTTCTGTTGCCGTAAAGATACCGCCGATGATGCCGCCCATGATCACAACAATAAGAAGAAGTGACGGTGCTGCTTTAATAAAGGTATCCCAAACTGCTGCCAGTGTTGGACGCGCTGCAACTGGGTAGCCACGACGTTTGGCGATAATACCTGCCACAACCATCAAGCTTAGACCCATCAAGATACCAGGAAGGTAGCCTGCAAGGAAAAGAGCGGCAATCGATGTACCACCAGAAACCAGTGAGAATACGATTAGCGTGTTACTTGGTGGGATCAATAGACCAGTCGGACAAGAAGTGATGTTTACCGCTGCGCTGAACGCTTCATCGTAGCCATCTTTCTTCTGTAGTGGCGCCATCGTGCCGCCCACTGCTGCTGCAGACGCAACCGCAGAACCCGAGATTGAACCAAACATCATGTTAGCAAGAACGTTAACGTGCGCTAGTGAACCTGGTAGCTGACCGCCCAGTACTTTAGCGAAGTTAATAAGACGGATTGCAATACCGCCTTGGTTCATGATGTTACCCGCAAGGATAAAGAAAGGGATTGCCAATAGTGCAAAGTTATCCAAGCCAGCAGCCATACGCTGCGCCACTACGGCAATCGCAGGTTCCAGCGGTAAGCTCATCATAATGGTCGCAAGCGAAGACAGACCAATCGCAAACGAGACTGGAATACCCAGTGCCAATAGCACACCAAACGTGCCAAATAGAGTAAGAATTAATTGCCATTCCATTGTGGAATTCCTCTTCGAAATTAGTTTTGTTGTGCGTCGCTTAGAGCTACATCACCAGAAATAAGTTGTTGGATTTTTTCGATGGCATAAACCACAGAGTAGAAAATCATCAATGCGCCACTGATTGGAAGACAGAAGTAGATGTAACCCATTTCCCAACCTAGAGCTGGCGTTAGCTGACCAGTTGCTAGCGTTTTGATTGCTAGGTTTGAGCCGCCGTACACCAGTACAACGAAAGCGAAAACAGCAATAGCGATTTGGATAATCAGTTCGTTAATGATTTTGCGTTTACCTTTTAACTTCATGGTTAATAGGTCGATAGCAAGGTGGCGTTTTTGACCAGTGGTGTAAGCTGCGCCTACAAGGGCAACCCACATAAACAAGTAGCGAGCTAGCTCATCCGTTACGGTACTTGGGCGACCAATAATATAGCGAGACAACACCTGCCAAACTACACACAGTACGAGGAAAGTAGAAAGCGAGACAGTAAACCCTGCCAAGCCTTTATTGATGTATTCGACCAATTTTTTCATTATTGTTTCCTTAACATCGCTGTCATGTCATATGACGAGCAAATTATCGTTACTGGTCAACCAATATAAACTCATGCTCATATCCTTCACTCAATAACATTTCTTTTTCTGCGGGCATTATATTCACTACTCTCACATCGTCCGTGACCAACTTCACACTTGAATTGGTTAACCAATTCTTTGGTTGTAAGTGTGATATTGCTCAACCAATTGCCTTTTTTTCTTTGACGGTGACGAAAATTGGTCGCAAGATTGGCCTCGAAACTTGTTATCCCTACAAAATTAACGGATTCCATCTCACGGAGAAATAATAATGAAAACACGTAAGAGTCTACTGACTGCAGTGATCGGTGCAGCACTAACATTTGGTGTGAGTGCGCAAGCTTTTGCAGCAACTACTCTAAAACTGAGCCACAACCACACTCGTGACCACGCGGTACACAAAGCGATGGACGCAATGGCGAAAGAAGTGCGTAAAACCACTGATGGCGAAGTGCGTATTCGTATTTACCCAGATGCACAGCTTGGCTCTCAACGTGAGTCAATGGAGCTGATGCAAAATGGCGCGCTGCACATGGTAAAAACCAATGCTGCTGAACTAGAAGCGTTTGCTCCGGCCTACTCTGCATTTAACATGCCTTACCTTTTCCGTGATCAAGCACACTTCTATGCAACGCAAGAAGGCCAAATTGGTGAAGAGATCCTTGAATCATCACGCGACAGCGGCTTCATTGGTCTAACTTACTACGATGCAGGCGCACGTAGCTTCTACACCAATAAACCAATCAACACGCCTGAAGATCTAAAAGGTCTTAAAGTACGCGTACAACCAAGCCCATCAGCGATCGCAATGGTTGAAGCACTAGGCGGCAACCCAACACCTCTAGCGTACGGTGAACTATACACGGCACTACAACAAGGCGTTGTAGACGCAGCAGAAAACAACATTCCTTCATACGGCATGAGCCGTCACAGTGAAGTATCTAAATACTTCTCTCTAGACGAGCACACAATGGTTCCTGACGTATTGGTTATTTCTACTGACGCTTTTGATGGTCTATCTGAAGAGCACCAACAAGCGGTTAAAACAGCGGCATTGAACTCTATGCAGCTAATGAAAACACTTTGGGCTGAATCTGAAAAAGAAGAACGCGTTAAAGCAGAAGAAATTGGTGTGAAATTCGTTAATGTTGATAAAGCACCATTCGTGACTGCGGTTCAACCAATGTACGACGATGTGAAGAAAAACAACCCTGAACTGTTTGCTTTGATCGAGCGTATTCAATCAGTTAAGTAAATTAGTCAATCGTTTTATTAGAGAAGTTAAGGTATTGCCACATAACTATTGAGATAGGTTGACCAATTATTCTGGTTAGTTATGATGGTGTGAATAGTAATGGAAAGAAGCGACAATATCATCATGATGCCTTTTGAACCCAAACGTCCTTACCAAGAACTGGGTTTGGTTTTACGACAAGAATTGAGTGATGGCCACTATAACGTGGGCGATCGTCTCCCGCCTGAGCGCGATATTGCGGAAAGACTTGATGTCAGCCGTACTGTAGTGCGAGAAGCAATCATTATGCTTGAGCTGGAAAATCTTGTTGAAGTGAAAAAAGGCTCTGGGGTATATGTGATTAATATTCCAAACCAATCACCCCATCGTGAACGTATCATCACTGATGATGCGGGACCTTTTGAAATGTTACAGGCGCGCCAGTTACTTGAGAGTAATATTGCAGAATTTGCAGCATTACAAGTAACGCCGGGAGATATTGCCAAAATGCGTGCGGCACTCAAATTAGAGCGCCAAGAACTTGCGGCACAAAGTGAACATTGCATCGGTGACGAACAGTTCCACATGAGTATTGCAGAAGCGACCCACAACTCTGTGTTAGTCGATATGCTGAAAAACTCTTGGGAACGTCGCGAGCAAAGTCCTATGTGGCAAAAGCTTCACTCACGTATTAGTGGCCATGATTACCGTCAGGAATGGATGGAAGATCATGCGCGGATTTTAGCTGCAATGCAGCGTAAAGATCCGGTCACGGCAAAAAGCGCTATGTGGCAACACCTTGAAAATGTGAAACAACGACTTCTCGAACTGTCAGATATTGACGATCCGGATTTTGATGGCTACCTCTTTAGCTCTAACCCGGTCGTCTTATTTGGAGGCGAGTAACCCTCGCCTTCTATAAAAAGCTGCGTGAGCAGTAAAAAAATAAACTAAATAAGTCGTTATTTATATTTGTTATTCGCAACTTAATACTCTCAATTTGCTTGAGCGGGTTAAGTCTGCCTATTAAAAGGTGATTTGTCATGGAACAAACGTGGCGTTGGTACGGTCCGAACGATCTAGTTTCTCTCGACGATATTCGTCAAGCAGGCGCAACAGGCATCGTAAATGCTCTACACCATATTAAAAATGGTGAAGTGTGGTCAAAAGAAGAAATCCTTGCACGTAAAGCAATCATTGAAGCAAAAGGCCTAACTTGGTCGGTTGTGGAAAGTGTGCCTGTGCACGAAGAAATCAAAACTCAAACGGGTGACTTCCAACTTTGGATCGACAACTACAAACAAACACTGCGTAACCTAGCGCAATGTGGTATCGACACCGTTTGTTATAACTTCATGCCTGTCCTTGATTGGACCCGTACTGACCTTGAGTACGAAATGGCAGATGGTTCAAAAGCACTTCGCTTTGACCAAATCGCATTTGCTGCGTTTGAATTGCACATTCTAAAGCGCCCTAACGCAAACGCTGATTACACTGAAGCGGAACAAGCACAAGCGCTTGAGTACTTCAACAACATGTCTGAAGAGCAAATCAAGCAGCTGACCGCGAACATCATCGCCGGTCTTCCTGGTGCTGAAGAAGGTTACACCCTAGAAGCATTCCAAGCTCAACTTGATCGCTACGCGGGTATTACTAAAGACAAACTGCGTGAGCATATGGCGTACTTCCTAGCGGAAATCATGACCGTGTGTGACGAAGAAAACATTAAGATGGCGGTTCACCCGGACGATCCACCGCGCCCTATCCTAGGCCTTCCACGCATCGTTTCAACCATCGAAGATATCGATTGGTTGACCGAAAAAGTGCCTAGTTCGAACAACGGTATCACTATGTGTACTGGTTCTTACGGCGTTCGTGGTGACAATGACCTAGTGAACATGATCAAAAAGCACGGCGATCGCGTTTACTTCACTCATCTGCGTTCAACGCAACGTGAAGAGAACCAAATGAGCTTCCATGAAGCGGCGCACCTAGAAGGCGACGTGGACATGTACGGCGTAGTAATGGCGATTCTTGAAGAAGAGCAGCGTCGTGAAGAAGCTGGCGATCTGCGTAAGATCCCAATGCGTCCTGACCACGGTCACCAAATGCTGGATGACCTGAAGAAGAAGACCAACCCTGGTTACTCTGCCATTGGTCGTTTAAAAGGTCTTGCTGAAGTTCGTGGCCTAGAGCTTGGCTTAAAGCGCGCATTCTTTACTAAATAAAATGCACTGAGAAAATTAACCGTTGTGTTGATTTACTCACTGAAAATCAAAAGCCCCTGAACGCGTTCAGGGGCTTTTTTATCTCTGTTCAATTGTCATCGCAACAAGACAATTAGAAACGTTCTTGCATGGCAAGATAACGCTGGCGAAGGTGTTCAATCAATACTTGGATTCGTTTGGCGGGCTTTTTGGTATAGGGATAAACCGCATACACCCCTACTACTTTGGCGCTGTGAGGCGCAAGCACTTCGACCAAATCTCCTTGTTGTATATCATCGTAAATCAAGCACATTGGCAGATAGGCGATGCCATGGCCGGCAAGCACTGACTTGCGCAAGCCGGCAGCGTTATTGGAAGAAAAGTTGCCATTAACCTTAACGGTATAAACGTCGCTGTTGTTTTTAAATTGCCAATCAAAGGTTCCGCCACTTTCATGGGTATAGCCTAAGCAGTTATGCTTGCGTAAGTCGGTTGGTAGCTGAGGAGTCCCCTGCTTGGCTAAATAGTCAGGCGAAGCACAAATGGCCCAGTGGGAATTAAAGATAAAACGAGCAATCAAACTCGAATCTTCCAGGTAGCCGGTACGGATCACCAGATCATAATTGTCGGCAACCAAATCTACAAAGTTGTTGTCCATCGCCATATCCACGCTTAAACCGGGATTTTGCTGGCAAAAGTCTGAGATGGCTTCCGCTAACAGCAACTCTCCTGAAATGGTCGGCACTGACATGCGTATATGGCCGGAGAGGTTTTCGTTATAGCCAGTCACCGCATCAAACGCCGCTTTTGCCGTGGCATTGATATCTTTCGAGCGGTAGTACAATACTTCGCCCGCTTCTGTGAGAGTAAGCTTACGCGTGGTGCGATAGAGCAATTGAGTGCCGAGCTCTGTCTCCAGTTTACTCACCCGCTTACTCACCATCGATTTGGTGATATGGTTGGCCTGAGCCACTTGGCTAAATGAACCATGTTCGACCACTTGTGTAAATAAAACCAGATCATCTATTTGTGGCATACCCTGCTCTCTACGGCTAATCAATAATGGAATGGGTTACGATCACCTTTTACTCGATTATACCCTTTGTCCTATCATCACGCCGTTAAAAAAAGGCACACTCCGAAGAGTGTGCCCTAGCGCCCTGTTCCAAAGAGCATTTTCATTCGTTGAGCGACCGTTTCTAAACAACACGGCTAACCAACATAGTTAACCAAAATAGTTAACCAACATCGCTCAACGCATTAACTCACATATCATCTACTACGACATAAGTGGCAAAGACAGGGCCATGAACCCCAACAACTTTGATTAACTCGATATCAGCGGTGGAGCTTGGGCCAGAGATGAAGTTGACGCACGACGGAATCCGCTCGCCACGACTCGCTTTTTGATGAAGCAATGCCGTTGCTTGAGTCAAACGTGGAGCAAGAGTACTCTTTGCCACCACAAACACCGACGCTTCCGGCAATAAACTCACTGCGCGGCCTTGTTTGGCTTGGCTATAGAGCACCATGGTGCCAGACTCCGCCAAAGCTTGCTCAGCCAGTACGATGCCCACTTTGGCTCGCTCTGCGATGGCAATATTCGCCTCAAACCCCGCCGTCACATCCCAGACATGCACCGCATGCTCTGGTGTAGCTAATGCCTGTGGTGAAACCCACTCCAGCAAAGCTGGTGAGGCGGAAAGTATCGTTTCGCCGCGATTGATTTCACCCTTATCATCTTTACAGTAATCCAGACAAACCTGTTTTAAGGTCGCTTCGAGCTGCGCTTTAGTGGTGATGACGGCATGGGCGCCTAATGAGGTTTCGGTATAACCCACTAGCACATCTTTCAGTTCATCTTGGGTTAGATCCGCCATCACTTCATGGTGGCACGTGTGGCGTAATGCAGGACGTATTACCTGTTCAAGCGGTTTATCTCGCCCCAGTTGACTGGCAATGTTGCTAAGGAACGCATTGCGATTGTGTAAGCGCTGCTCTCTATTGTTGATATTATTCATGGTAGCTCCTACTTCTTCGCTCTTGATTCAAACCAACTACGGAAGGATTCTCCGTCTGGCTGAGGTAAGTCACGCGTTTGTGACCATTTGCCAATCGCGCCCATATTGAACGGCATTTTGCCATTTTTGATCAGCATACCGCCCATAACCGCGCCCACTTTTACGCCGACATTCCATACCAATGGCGTAGCATTAAGCACGGTAAAGCCCTTCACCACCGCACGTTCGCTCAATGGCGTGATGCCCTGTTCAGCCATTTTTTGACGGTGCTTCAGCAGTAAATCGGACAATGGGATCTTCACTGGGCAAACGTCATGACACGCTTTACACAAACTGCAGGCATACGGCAGCTCTTTAAAATCGTCATAACCACCAAGCAGTGGCGACAATACCGCTCCAATCGGGCCGGAGTAGATAGAACCGTAGGATTGCCCACCGATATGACGGTAAGCCGGGCAGGTATTCACACATGCTGCGCAGCGCACACAGCGCAAGATATCGCGAAATTCTGAGCCTAAGATCTCCGAGCGCCCGTTGTCGACAATCACTAAGTGGAACTCTTCTGGCCCATCACATTGATCATCCTCTCGTGGACCGGTTAATGCCGTAACATAGCCAGTTAACGGCAAACCCACAGCACTGCGACACAGAAGACTGATGACGATATCCAACTCTTCAAAGGTGGGCACCATGCGCTCCATCCCCATCACGGCGATATGCGTTTTAGGCAAACTGGTCGCCATTCGCGCATTCCCTTCGTTAGTTACAAGGGCAATCGTGCCAGACTCGGCAACGGCAAAGTTACAGCCCGTAATTCCAATATCCGCCTCTAAAAAATCATGACGAATGTGATTACGTACAAAACGCGTCATCTCTTCAGGATCATTACTGCCTTGGTAGTTAAGCTTGTCTTTAAATATATCTCGGATCTGAGTGCGATTTTTGTGCAGTGCTGGCACCACGATGTGAGAAGGTGGATCGCAATCGTCCACTTGCAATATGTATTCACCCAAATCGGTTTCAATCACTTCACAATCGTTGCGCAAAATCATCTGATTAAGCCCAATCTCTTCCGTCACCATCGATTTGGATTTGACCACTTTCTTGGCATTTTTCGCCTTGAGAATGCCTTCAATATAGTCTGTTGCATCTTGAGCAGTTTTAGCGAAAAAGACGTGACCGCCATTATCGAGCACTTTCTCACTCAATTGGTGAAGATAATAATCGAGGTTTTCTAATACGTGATTGCGGATATCCATGCCCATTTCACGCCACTCTTCCCAATGACCGAGCTTATCTGCGGCAATTTGGCGATTAGCGAACATGCGCTCTTGGGCATTAGCGACTGACTTCAACATAAAGTCATCTTTCATATGCACATCGATACGTTGTTTAAAACTCTCGTTGCTGGTTTTCATCGACATAATCGCTTCTCCTATCGGCTTAGCAACACATCGACGATGTGCATGACTTTAACGGGTTTACCTTCACGAGAAACGCGACCGCCAATGTTAATCAAACAGCTGCTGTCAGCACCGATAAGAAAATCTGGCTCTACATCGCTAATATGCTGCACTTTCTCTTTAACCATTTCACCTGAAATCTCAGCCATCTTAACGGAGAATGTGCCGCCAAAACCGCAGCAGGTTTCTTGGTTTTTGATTGGCACCATTTCCAATCCTTCCACCGCAGCAAGCAGCGCGAGAGGCTCTTCACGTACACCCAGTTTGCGAATTAAGCTGCAAGATGGGTGGTAAACCGCGCGACCTTGTAAACGCGCACCCACATGGGTTACTCCCAACTGATTGACGATAAATTGCGTCAATTCGTACAAACGATCCGCCACCTTTTGTGCACGCAGCGCCCATTCTGGCTCATCAACCAGATACTCTGGATACTTCTTAATAGCCGCCGCGCAAGACCCTGCAGGCGTAACGATGGGATAATCATTACCTTCAAATGCTTCAATCAAATTCTTCATCGCAGGTTTACTTTGCTCAATATAGCCGCTGTTTAACGAGGGCTGACCACAGCACCCTTGCTTTTTGGGAAAGAGAATTTCACAACCAAGCTCTTCTAGTAACAAGACTGTTTTTTTCGCGACTTCCGATTTCACCGTATCGCAGATACAGGTAACAAAGAAATTGACCTTCATAACATTGCTCCGATTAAGGAATTTATCTTTTTTATATGAGTAAAGCCTAGCTTCCTTTATAAAATTTGGCGTGAAGCTAGGCAGATTTAATGAATTGCTAAAGCGCTAGGCTAACCACGCCTACAATGGCGCCGTACAACAGCATTGGCAGCACAGTGCGCTTGATGATGTAACCTTCTTGGTTAGCAATGCCGAGAATGGTCGATACCGCAATAATGTTGTTGATGCAGACCATGTTACCCATTGCCCCACCAACCGATTGCAGCGCCAGAATCAAATGTTCAGGTAAACCAACATTGAGTGCGATGCTTTGTTGAATGCCACCAAAAGTGAGGTTAGAGACCGTCGCAGAGCCGGAGAAGAACGCTCCCAGCGCACCAAGATAAGAGGCAAAGAACTGCCAATTGGTGCCAGTGAGCTCAGAAAAAGCGCGTCCAGTGGTCATAATTGGTGAGTGGTCACCGCCCATCATCATAAATTTGACCATGATCAGCGCGCCAACCAGGGCGATGAATGGAATTTTGATGCGGCTGCCCGTTTCACTGAAGACTTGTTTCACCTGTGAACGAGACATGCTGAAAATAAAGATAGAAACGAACACCACCAGCAAGAATGGGATTAATGCGGGTACATATAGTGTTTTGTACGACCATGTCGCATTCGTCCCAAGAATATCAGCAAACTTGATGATCAAGGCGTGACTTAAACTGAAATCGCCTAATCCTCCTAGCTGCACACTCAGCAATGGTGTGCCGTCAGTAAGCAGCGCTTTGATCCCTAGCTGTTGAATACGGGTCACAATCAAAATTACAATCAACAACAAGGTTGGGCTCATCGCTTTGAACACTTGCCCAAACGACACCGACACTGTTTTCTGATTGTCACTCTCGATACGTTTTTCCATACCGACATTGTAACGAGCTAACACGGTGGAAATCGCAAGGCCAATCGCCCCACCCACCAGCGCCGGAAACTCATAGTTCCACTGGGCAAACAGCACATAAGGGATGGTACAAGCAAGAATGCTCAATTGAATGAAAACGAAGTTACGTTTGATGGCCTGCCAATCCACAACAAAACTCAGAGCAATCACTGGGATCACAAAGGCCGCGACGGTATGCAAAATGGCAGAGTACTGACCGATATTGAGTAAGGCAGCTTCATCTAAGCCTAGTCCTGCAAAACCAAACCATGTCGGCGTACCCACCGCACCAAACGAAACAGGCACGGAGTTCATCACTAACGCCAACATTGCAACCCGCAATGCCGGAAAACCTAATCCAACCAGGATAGGGGCCGCAATTGCCGCTGGCGTACCAAAGCCTGACGCACCTTCAATCATGAAGGCAAAGGCCCAACCAATGATCATTAACTGCGCGACTTGATTGCGACTGATACTTTCCAGCCAATGACGGATAACGGTTTCAGCGCCGGTAATCGCAATGGTTCGATTCAATAAGATAGCGCCAGCAATAATAGAAATAGGAGTAATCGCAGAAAGGGAGCCGGCAATGATATTGGCGAGAAGATGGGTGGTGTCTGCGCCAAAATAAAACAGTTGTATGAATCCAATCAGTAGAGCCGTGAGTGGCAATGCAATATGGGATGGCAGGGCATTTTTCTTCGTCATCATCCAGATCAAAAGGATGATCGGGATAGTAGAAATAATCAGATTCAGCATTGTTTTGTTCCAGTTGTCACCGAGTAGCTCCAAGGCACAATAACCACCTCGAAGTCTCTAGGGCATATAGTTATTTTCGTTAATGACTTACGCCTAAAGAGTCAGACTCTCTGGTGTAAATTCGATAACCTTTGTAGTGCCCCACATCTTAGACAAATTTAACATTCAAGCTATCAATATAAATTTCACTGCTTTTCTAAAGCCTTGTTTTTTGTGATGCCTTACTGCTAGCAGAAAAACACAAACCCAACAAAATCAATAAAAACAATGCCTTGTACAAAAAGAAACTCAAGGGAGTGTCAGCATTAGAGCGTTAATGGAAACAATCAAAGTCAGATTGAAAACCAATTACATTTAACGCCAAGATTTAACATTATGAACAGGCAATAACAATTTAATAAAATAACGCTGTTTTTGAAGAACTAAATGTAATTGTGAACAGCTTTACCCTAAATCATTAAATTGATTTCATACCGTACTAGGCGCGCCTATTAGCCGGCATTGATATCGATGTCTTTATGGGTGTTGATATATCAAAAAGCCTCAATCCAGTAGAGCGTGATCTGCTTGCTAGGTTGAGGCTTAGTCGTACTTGATAAGAATAAGAGAAGGATTACAGCACTTCTATTGGCTGCTTTTGTTGTAGAACTGCTTTTTGTTTTCGTACATCACATCATCTGCAATTTTGATCGAACCTTTAATGTCATCAATATCATTCAAAACAGTGCCAAATGAGAATGATAATTTAAGTTCTTTTTGCTCGAAATAGCGACTGATTTTAGCGTTGATATTCTCAAGTTTATTGTTGATGGCTTCAGCATCAGAAGAATCAAACAGCACAACAAACTCATCCCCTCCATACCGAATGAGTACATCATTACTATGCGTGTAACGAAGGTTCAGCTTGAATATATTAACAAACTCAACAAGGCAATCATCACCAAATTCATGCCCTTTGCTATCATTGATAAATTTAAATCCATTCAAATCGATAAATGCGACCACTTTATCGCGAAACTTCATTTTAATATCAGAACGAGTCAAGTAATCACGCAGCATGCAACCAGTCAAAGTATCCGTTGAATAACTGCCACCATGCTCCTCTTTATAGATCGAAACAATCACAAAGCACTGGTCATTTTGGCGTAATTTTTGTCGGATGACCTTATAGTTCTCTTTATCGAAGCATTCTCTTTTAATCGAGAAAAACTGCGTTGAGCTAATGAGTTCCTTATCATCAATCAAGCATCGCTCATAATCCGGGAAGATTTGGGTAATGTCTTCGGGATTCAATCCCACTAAACTCATTCCCATTAAATCTTGATGAGCTTGGTTATCATAAATCACCCGACCAGAGGCATTTCGAATCACAACCAGATTAGAACTACTATCGATAATTTTCAGGATTGAATTGATGGAAATATCGTTCTTGCGATAATAAACATCACTAAAATTCGCTAACGTTTGACGATAATCCTCATGATATATCGTGCCGATACTATCCACCTGTTGGATCTTATCGTTAATACTGCCTTTATCCTGAGATAGCGCCATATCATAAACCAGCTTTTCAATATTCTCTTCGCCAATGCAAAGCGGCGCCTTTTCTCGCGCAATCGACGCGTTTGAATCACTCAATTGAGCAATAGGGATTGGGTGAGAATAGTAATAGCCCTGAATAAATGCATTGGGATCAAACAAAGCGATCAAATCGATCTGCGTTTGACGCTCAACCCCTTTGTAAACCACATTGCAAACACCAAACTGACGCAGTTTATTGGCGATAAACGCCAAATGTTTATAGCTACAGAAATCGCTATCAATCCCATCAACGATACGTTTATCAATCTTCACTTCACTAAATTTCAAATGCTCAAGCAAATGAGCTTTTGATAAATCGTACCCAAAATTGTCTAATGAAATGGAAATATTATGCGCACGAAAGGCTTCAATACTCGCTTGAAGTGCGGCAATATCCTCAATATCGAAGTGCTCGGTAAGCTCTAAAGTCACCTCGTAACCACTCAGCATATCGATCGCTTGCTGTTGAAACTCATCATTAATCAGACTGTGATAACTGACATTAATTGCCACAGGGATAACAAGCTGCTGACTCACCAGATCTTGTTGAACCAATTCAATGACTCTTGAATCTAACTCGACTGGATTACGATAATTTTTGACATAGTCTTGGATATCTAAACACCCATCAATCCGCAATAGAGCTTCAACCGCGGTAATTTCTTGAGCTTTAAATTTTGATTGATAAACAATATGTGCATGTTCTAAGTTCATTATAATTTTTCACTGCATTTCTATTGTGTCTAGTGTTACTCATCAGAGGACAAGCAAATCCGCGGGGGGTTGCTAGGTGGCAATCTCTGCCTCTATGTTTTGCAAAGACGCCATATAGGCTTTAGCCGAGATACCAAATTGCTCTTCAAAATAAGCCTCAAACCGACTCACCGATTGATAACCACAGCGTAGAGCGACCTCTTCTAATTGAAAGTTTTCACTTTGAATGAGAAACAGAGCATGATTCATTCTGACTTGCCGGACTAAATGTTTAAATTGCGTACCTGACTTTCTCAAACGCCTTATTAGAGTCGCTTTGCTGACACCAAACTGATCACACACACGAATGATGTTGTGCTCTTCAGGTGGTAAGCTTTCTAATAAATCATACGTTTTTTCGTGAAACTGGATCTTGTGATAGGGAAACAAAATATGCAGTATTCCCTTTTCTGCCAGCAAGGAATAAACACCGTTAAGCCAGTGCTTTCTCACTTCTTTACTGGTTATGATTTTTTCAGCTTGATAAATGAGATCCAATATTCTGGTGAGATCATCATCTAAACGAAGGATCTCAAGACCACTACTGTATTGACTGTTGTCTCGGCTTTGCTTTAGGTATTTTTCGCATGGCGGCGACATAAAGCTAATCTGTCTAGAAGAGAAGTAGCCATTATGTGGAATATTCTCAAATACGATTTTTCGATTCGCACTTAAAAACAACCCATCCCCGCACGTTAATAACTCTATTTTGCCATTGGTTGCTAGTCTTTTCTCTCCATTAACTATCCAGATGATGCAAGGGTGAATAATAGCGACATTCCTTAAATTCTGAACTGCAACGCCCCGGTAGCTAAACGTTTTGAACAATTTTTGTTCCTATTGAACTAACTATACAATTTACATTTAACATTATAATTCAATATCAAACCATGAACCTATACGCAAAAGTGTCAACTTTCCATCAACATGTTTATTATTTGACACCTTATTATCGTTCCGCCAAAGCGCCCTCTATTTTTAAAGCAACATTCCATCAGTCGTCGCGATAGTACAATAGATTAGTGACTGGCTCTGGAACCTATTCGATGCGTCTCCTATGTATGTTGTAATAGAATTTAGGTATGTGGCTAGAACGATTAAATTGGGTATTTAGCTTTCCAATTTGGTGTTTTGACTTAAGTGACAAGACTAAGTGGTCATGTAATTCGAACTTTAAAGGAATTCCGTTAAAAATTTGGGTCACGGGGAAACCAACGAAGCGGCAACCATTACCTGTGCTTAGATAGGGTTGCCACAATGCAATCACTGGGGTCAATGCTCAGAAATACTTCTATGTGAGATGAAAATAGCGTCAAAAACGCGCATTTTTGCAATCAATCTCTTGCTAAGAATTTGAGGCTTTAGCCGATTGACGCTTATTCTCCTCAAGAAAGCCCTTTATTGGCAGTTTGAAGCCTTTGATTGTCATCCATGTCATTATCAATCCAGCGAAAACAAAAGGCATGGTACCAACAGCAAATAACGCGCAAGCTATAAAAACGAAAATTCCGAAAAATCCCCCAAGCAATCCCACGACCGCAATAACACTCCCCGGTTTACCTGAACGCCATGCAGAGACAATACTTTCCATGGAATAATCGTAAGCAGCCACCACATAAGCCTCATGACTCACAGCCGAGGATCTGCGCGACTCACCAAAATGATCTTGGTCTGATTTTATAGGGACACCTAATGCTTGCTTAGCGACCCTTTGGTCAGTGGGAGTAAATCCCATCTTCAATGAAATTAGCACGCTGCATAAGCACAGCACTGCAAGACCAACAAAAATCCATGCTAACATTGCATTTGTTCCTCGCTTACCAATGATGATTATCTCTCACCAAAATGAGCTCTACAACTCTCTGACTTTAATAAGACCAATCCAAATTAACGACTAGGTGATGTGTATTGCTCAAAATAGACTAGCGTCTCGGGCGTGAGTAATATGCGCCAGCTATCTTGGTACTTTTTAAAGTTATGTTGAACAATATTAGACGCCGACTTACCGCCAATATTAAATGTCATTTTGTACGTAACGGTGATGGTGTCACCATGTGTGACCTCACCAAGGTACTCAACTGAAGAATTCGCGATCTCTATGTCTTGGTTTGGGAATTTTGCCATGAGGCTTTGGGAAAAATTAATATAGGCTTGTTTAGCCGTCAACTCTACCGCTTGCTGACGAGAATCCACATCGAGCAACGGAAGCAACTCTTTCTCAACCAAATTTTGCTTTGAACTTTGGAGGGCATTATCTACTTTCTGTTTAAACACAGCCAGAGCGTCAGGATGGATAAGTTCTGCAACCTGTTCAAAATCATGACTCACTATTGCCGCAACATAATGTTTGGCGACCTTGTCTCGCTCAGTGGCATGAACGCCAAAAGTGACGATTAATGACATGAGAATAACGATAACTCTCAATGCTTTCTCCTTATTCGTAATACCTAGGAAGAAGTAAAATACCAGCCAAGTAGTCTAAATGATTGCACGATTAATGACTTGTTAAACTAAAAGGGCTAAGTCTCAAAATTATCTTAAACATCGTTTAATGAACGTCACTTATCCTCGCGCTCTAAGTTCTGGGGGTGCGTTCATTGCCGCGGCTACATACGGCTCGAATAGGAAAACTTTATATGCTATTTTCCTGCCTTTCTCAGCATGATGTAGAGTAATACAGTGTCACTAGAATCTGCCATAACATTTTTCATTGCCATGTTCATATTCGGAATTACGCCCGGGCCTGGTATTTTTGCCATTTTGGCTCGAGCGATCGTGTATGGACCAAGAAAGTGCCTCATGTTAGCGACAGGAATCATTACCAGTGATCTTGTCTATCTGAATCTGGCGTGTTTTGGACTCGCGACAATCGCCGACAATTGGTCGAACGTTTTTTTGCTTGTTCGCTATTTAGGTGCCGCTTATCTGATCTACCTCGGCTATAAGATGTTCCGTGCATTACCTGAACATCTTGAAGGAGACGCCCTATCAAAACCGACGCAAGATAAAGTTGCGGAGCCTTTGGCAAACTTTACTCAAGGATTTTTAATTTCAGCGTCCAACCCTAAGGTCATTCTTTTCTACATTTCGTTTTTACCCACCTTTATTGACCTTACCGTGCTGCAAGCTCGTGATGTTTTTCTTGTCTCCTTGCTTTCATCTATCGCTTTAATGTCTGCCATTATGCTGGTCGCATTGGGCGCTAGTGTCGTCGCGAAAAAACTAACAACACCAAATTCACAGAAAAGATTAAACCAAGGAGCGGGGGCCGTGATGATTGTCGCAGGGTCATACCTTGCTATACACCGTTAGATGAGACACCTATCCTCTGTCATCCAAGAGCTATCCACCAGCCAACAGTGGTGATTTAATAATCCCAAGGACTAAATTGTTACTCTCTCACTTTCTTCCAAAATTTTATCAATATGGTAAAGCACTTCTACACTCGCTGATTCCATCAATTTTAGGTGGCGGATTGCACCTGACTGGTCGCCATCGTTCGCACACTTCAATGCTTCAGCTCCGGAGTGATGAACCATTTCGTGAGGAATACTCAAACCCTTAAAATTTTTAAAATGACTATAACAACTAGCACCTTCCCCCTCGAAATACCAATTACCTAGGCGGCACTCTCGATGTCCATTTACTCGGGCGTTCTTGTCGTTAGTGGAAATATGCTTATAAACATTATTTTTCCAAACAGCGTGGTCAAGTTTAACCGTGTCCAAAAAAGCTCTCGTTGCAGACAAATTAATGATATCTTGCATTTTTTTTGAGTGCAGAATTACATCTTTAACGACAATTTTAATACGACTTGTCGTTCTCTTAAATTCAGTCGCAGATTGAACGCTTTTGTCAACCGCATCTTTTATGGTTGCACTTTGTTCAGAGATCTTTCGAACCAACTCTTCTATAGCTGTACTTGCTACTTGGGCTTTGATTGCCAAGTTTCGGACTTCATCCGCTACAACAGCGAAACCTCTACCTGACTCGCCGGCTCGAGCCGCTTCTATAGCAGCATTGAGAGCCAACAGATTTGTTTGCTTTGATATTTCTTTTATACTATTGACCAGTTGTCCTATCACGATGGTAGAATCTGTCAATTCCAATACTGCTTTATGGCTATCGACTGCGAGAAAATTAATTTTTTCAGTTTCATTCGTCAAGATCTGCGTCGCTGAGTTTGCATCGACGAACATGGTTTCCATTTTTTTTAAAGCAATTTTTTCTGATGCTAATTCTTGAGCACAGATTGCCATACCATCACGAATGGCATTTATAAAACCACTGCCATTGAGTAATAAAGAAAACATTTCATAATTATTATTTTTTTCATTTTCTAGCATTTCTATAACGGACTTTTGGCTAGCCGCTTGGATTACTTGTTCGCTTTCATATATCTCATACTTTGAAGTTAACATTTCTAACTGATTTTTTAAGATGTCATTATTCTTGTTTGTAAACAGGGATAGCATATTTCAGACCTTAAATTATAAAATGCAACATCAGCTTTATAACATCCTCTAAAAATGATATTGCACAATGGATTAAAAACTCGTTTAAGCTATAAATGGAGGTTTTTATCTTTCCTCCAAAAAAATGGCGTTAAGATTATTGGAAGGATGAGGAAGTACGCTTACTTGATAGCCAGGATATCGATTTTTCAAGTATATTTCGCATTTCATCGCGATCGGGCAAATCAAACAGTTGATGTCAACCTGATCGATACACATACTGTTCTTCTTGACCAAATCCACAAGAAACCCTTATGTTACATAAATTTAGAGTGAAACTGAAAAATCATTAATAAAAAATCATGGACATTAAATTAATTTAATCTTAAAAAAAATGAGAATCAAAAAAAACAAACAAAGTAAAATAACTAGGGGAAGAAACAAAAAACCATCAAAACCAAATTCATTAAAAATATATATCAATATCGATTCAAACATGAATTAAACTCATTAGAGAAAGGAGTTGAAATAGATCAAACGTAGAAAATAACAACTCCTTTAACCTTAGATAAAATTTATGCCGTTAACGTCCTAGGCAGCATTGCATCATTTCTTGACAAACATCCATACTTTGAAGTTCATTAATATCAGAAGCACTCTTATCTTTCGAACAGATACTTATCAACACCATAACAGCTGGCTCTCCATTATAACGAATTAGTGTTCGGTAAGTGATGTATTTGTTTTTTTCTAACACTTCTTTTGCAAACAGAGGTAACTTCGTTTCTTTAAAAACATTATCTACATACTTACAAAACTGGAAACCACACTCTTTCATTGCCGTTGCACTTTCATTAATCAATATATTCAAATGATCGGGACCTAAACAATCAGTTTTTACATTCTGTTCAAAAACAAAATCCAAATACTGAGAATTAGCATAAAAAACCTGGTCATTATCTAAAGATTTGATCAAAGCTAAACCTAAAAAATTATCGACAAAAATTTCATGTAACACACTCACCAACATGCTCCTTTTGTTAAATCCGCTGACGTTACGAACAAACTACCATATTGCGTTATACACATCGTACTAGCTGCACCTCTTTGACGTTCGATATTGTAATTTCTACCAGACCAACCTGGCGCACCGTGATGCCAAATTTCAATATAAACATCACTAGCACCACCAGGAATATGAAGTGCATTACGTCCCCACTGGTTAGTCCATTTAAAACTCTTACCATTCACTTTATAACCATAGTTATATCTAATTGCGAAACTGGAGCCCGTGTTTGTCTGTAAAATCCAAGGCGATGAATTGCTCCATGGGGAACAGTCTTCTTCTCGGCAACTACTTGGTTGATCTAAGGTAGCTAAACGGTAAATCCCAGCACTTGAACCACTTGATGGACTATATCCATACGTCGCTATCTTCAAAGCGTTTGTTGAATCTGATCGATACCAATATTTTCTACCATACACTTTAGGAATATACCCTGATGACATCATACTCGTTAACTGACCTAACGTCGGAACCAACCACTGCTTGTCACTAATACCTTCCAATTTGTAATCTTTGACTAAGTTTTCTAGCGAACTTTGGCCGATAGATTCAAAATAAGATTTTGGTTTATTTCCTTCTGCCTCAGAAAAATATACATTTTTGAACGTTTCTCCGCCCAGTGACAATGAAACTTGCTTACATGCACTGTCAGCAATACCATCCATTCTACAAAGACTATAAGGAGCATTAAATATAGTCCGAGCTGATGTTAAGCTCCGTCCATCATAGGAAGACTGAGATTCATAATCACTATTAAATGCCCACACTTTTGGCTGAGTGATAGCTGTAAGAAATATTAGCAATAATAACCTCATTTTAATACCCCGCACCTAACTTATCTACAAGACTAAATATCGCACCAAAAATCCAAATCACTGCACTCGCTAAAACAACAAGTGACACATTTTTTAAGATTACGCTTAACCTGTTAACATCATTATTAATCTTAAAATCTATTTCATCAGCCATTTTCTTGACTGTAACAGTAAATGAATCAAGACCAGAATATATGTTTATCATCAGAAGCATTTCTTTTGTCACAAGACCAGTATCCAAAGAGTCTTTGTAACTTTTCCCCTTTTTCATATTATCGTTGAATAAATTCAAATGCGATCTCAACCAAATAGACGATTTACTTTTAATCAATTCAATCGCATCAACCATTGGTATGTTATTTAGCATTAGAGTCGAGAGCATTCTTAAAAAAATTCCCAGTTGTATCTGACGATAATAATTATAAGGCGGTATCTTGTCTAAAATTAAAGTTCGATATTTACCATTTAAAATAGGCATAGAAGCTCTAATAATTGCAGCAATCACAAATGAAGAAAGCAGTATAGTTACCAATCCCCCTTCAGATAAGTAAGTTCCAAAACCATATAGTGATTTGGTCACTGACGGCCATTGGGTTATAGGTAATACGCCAAGAAATGTCGGGAAAACTTGCATTGAATAACCCATAATCACAAATAGAACAACGACAAAAAGTAATACTGGTGTCACCAAAGATTTTTTTACGTTACTACTTATCGCGTTACTTTTTACAATCATGTCTACGAGCATTTTTAACCCGTCAGATAACTGACCAGATTGCTCAGCTGCGTTGATAACCATCAAATCTTGCCCTGGGACTAATCCAGTTAGTGATTCAGTAACTGATGCTGATTTTTTCATATTATCAACCAAGGTATTCATTTGTTTAATAAAAACCCGTCCGTAAACAGCTTCACCATCTTTGTTTTTCAACATCAACAATGCATCATATAGTGGTACGCCATCCTCGATTAGGTCTGACAATAACTTATAAAGAATCAATCTGTTTTTTTGACTGATGTACTGAAAAAATGAGCTCTTCATCTTGTATTTCCATTGGTCCAAATGATGATTTAAAATAATCGCTACAAACAATACCTTCTAAGCACAAATTATAAACCTTATCTTTTATTGTATAACCGACACCCAAACAGTGATGAGATCTTTTTGATTTCAAATATGAGTATATATCTACCCATTTTCTTTCTGAAATCAACTTTAGTATATACAAATCAGGAATTAAATATTCAACCACTAATGTCCTACCAATTACACCTTGATAGTCGCATTCTAAGCATCCAGCACCTTGTGTTTTTACTTGTTTGTCATACTCATTATTTTTACTTATTGCACAATGTTTACAAATAATAGGAATCAATTTTTGGTTCATAATTCCAGCAATGAACCCTGGTGTCGCAAGCTTGTCAAGATCTATACCTAATCCATATAAACGCTGTAGTACACCCACTACGTTACCTGCATGTACTGTAGTCATACATAGATGACCACTTTCAACGGCTGAGGATAACGCCTGACCTGTTTTTATATCGCGAATTTCTCCAATCATTAATACATCAGGGTCTCGCCTCATTGATGACCGAACAGCTTCAGCGAATAAATTGCTATCTTCCTTTGATTTTACAACTGAAGATTGTTGTGCACCCTCAATAACATATTCAACTGGGTCTTCTACGGTAACAAAACAACCCTTCTCCTGATATTTGGTATTAAATAAATACTCCATATAATTTTTCAGTGATGTAGACTTGCCTGATCCGGTGACGCCGGAAACGACCACCAGTCCCGCTGGATTAGACAACATTGTGTCAATGATTACACTTTCATGGTCAGTTAAACCAAGTTGCTTTAAATCTCTACAAACACTATTTTTCTTGTTTGGATATATAACGCGAACTACAGCATGATAACTAAGCCCACCAACACCAGAAGAAAATATTGGCATATGAGCATATCGAAAACGATACTGATTACTTTCAATACTTATTATGATATTTGCATCTTGTGGACTTTTGGTATTCCACGTAGTTTCCTTTGTCGAGGCCATAACGTTATATAATACGAATAGCATCTCATCACAATCAGTTGATAATACTTCTTGTTGTAATTCCAGTTCACCATTGACTCTAAATTTAATTTTAGCAGTATCAGAATCACGAATAAAATGGATATCACTCGCAGCTTTTGATATTGCTTGTTTCAACACGCTGATTACTCGTTCTTCAGACTTTGTCTTTGTAGAAAGCTCTAATTGGACGGATTCTACCAACTTGATATCAAGTAATTTATAGTGCTCGTCAGTCGTAAAAAGATAATTGACATCGTCTTCATTAATTAACTGTAGATCAATCAATTTTTCACTCAGGTTTCGTTCTGAGACAACCTGAAACCGACTATCTTCAAGGCAAGTGATAATAGACCCGTTTTCTTTAATAAACTTGCGATTAACGTCGTCAGTTAAGAATCGTATTCTCATAATTCGATGACTTCAGGACCTTTGACCAGTGATGCTTTCCTATCTTTGATATTTAAACGCCACCCTTTATAACTACGCCCATTCATGACATTCTCTGTTTTATCTTTGTAAGCGAGTATTGCCGCAACGTGGTCTCCAGAACCGACTAAATACATCAATCTTACTAATTTAGGATCAAAAGATTCTTCCTTCAACAATTCTAATCTAACCACTGCTTTTGACTCAGAAGATGTAGAAATCGCTTTGCTTACCGTAGGTTGTAGTTTGTCTGAACCTTCTTTTATCTCAATTTCAACATCTAATATTTTTTTCTTCAGCTCTAACTGTTCTAACTTCATTTTCAAAGATTCTATTGAACTAATGTTATTCTCGTAGAACTTAACGTCTTGCGCTAACGAAACAGTAGAAAAAGCCAACATAAAACTCACACAAATAAATTTATTTTTCATAATCATCTCACATGCAGTAAATTTTCAATCCCAGATCAAAAGAATTCTCTTTTGCGCTGAAAAAATTAAAGTACACTTCTTCTTCGGTATAGAAATCATTCAACAAATTGATTGTAATAACATTATCAAACTTAACACTAGCATCAATATATTTAAGATCCTTCATATCTGCCCAATCATAAATTTTACTAAAATTAAAAACTGGAGCTGGCTCTGAAACTGTCAAGTCATTGATAATGCGATTGTTGAATATAGATTTAAATTCATACATAGAAGAGATAGCATCCGTGCATGATTGATATTTAAAGGGACTGTCATTTGTGCTTTCGATATAATCATACGGTAAATTCTCAAAAACAAGTTCATTCTCATTAAACATCGGAGTATGAACCTCTCCTTTCTTAACGATGTCTACGTACTCGAAGAACGCACCATCAATCTTAGAGAATTTAATATTACAAAAGAACCCTGTACAGCTGAACTCTTGCATCTTCCAACCTAAGCTTTGCAGATTTTGTTTATCGCCTTCAAGTTCATCAAAAAGACCTTCTACATCCTGGATTCCAGGTGTTTGAGATATCGAATCCATCGCAGTAATATATCGGTCTCTTTGATTTTTTTCTTGTTGAACCTGTTGTTGAACTTTAAGTCTATCCGCCTCTTCTTTATTATATTTATCAACCATGTAAATCACACCAATCACGATCAAAATAAATATAAAAGCAGACATCGCGATTATAACTTTACTAAATTTACCAGAAATTTTATCTAAAATAACCATATATAAAACCCACCAACAAATGTTAGAGCCAACACTAAGCTAGAAATAAGATATATACTCGCACCGATATAGCTCCTTACTTTTATATCAGCAGATTGAACCATACCTTCAAGAGATTTTGCGTCCATAAGATTGATATCAAGCGTGTTACTTATTAGTGATTCTTTAATCTCATTTACTGTATCATTAGCAAGGAAGAAACACTTATTATCCAGCCATAAGTATCCTAAGTCTTTAGTTGGTATACTTGTAATTCCACTACGATACTCCTCGTTAACCAAACAAAGTGGTGCGAGTAGTCTCTCTTTATCTGCATCTGATATCGGTGTTTTAAATTTGGCTAGGCAGTAGTATATTTCCCCGCTTACCGTCTTCACACTTAATATCGGCTTCCATTGTTTTTTTTCATATTCTTTATATGTTGAGTCGGTTTTTTGTATCCACAAATAGTCTTCTAAGTACATTATTTACTCGATACTATACTATCTAGTTTGTAGCTATCGGCACCAATCAATACTGCAATAACCTTGTCTTCTTTGCTATCTTCGTATCCTGCACCAAACAGTTGCGCTGCTTTTTGTGAGTTTTCCGAATTCCCTCTATAAAGAGTAATTAACTCTACATCACCAGAGTCCAAAGTAACTGTTGATAGCGTTTCGTTTTCATCCACTGTTGGTAATTGCACACCGTCTAGACGAACCAGGCTAATCAATTGCTTGCGAGTAAACCCAGATGTCAATTGAATTCGACCATCCTCTAAAACTTTAGGTAGAATTAGCATGCTTAAACCAGTTTTAAGCTCAGAAGTTTTAATCGAAGTTGTCGACTTATCGATATTTTCGTTATCGGTTTTTTCAATCTCTGAAATGTATGATGATGTTGTGGTCAAATTGATAGGCATAATTCGGTTTGGCAAACCAACAAACTGCCCCTCACTCACAACATCTTGTCCAATAGTTCTAACGATTGCTTCTAATCGACCACTAACTGAACGTTTTGTAAACGAAACACCACTAGTCACCGAATTCGATGAAATCACGTCAATTAATTCACTAGTAATTGAGAAATCATCGCCTGTTTTATCGATACCAAGATTTGCTGCAACGTAATCTAACTTCGATTTATTGATGCTGATAACGCGATATTGAATAGATACCTGCATTTGACTTTCAGCTTTCAGCCTCGCGAATAATTGATCAATATCTTTGATCACCCACGGCCTTGCTTTTACCTTAACTATTGAAAAATCTTCTAAAATCGTTGCTGAACCATCCTCTCCAATTGAATTTTCTAGGTATTCTTCAATTTTTTCCCACGTATCACTTTCTACACTGTGTTCGGAAGATGCACTAAATCCTGTAGCAGCGCCATCACCACCACCTACAGATAACGATGCTTTGGCTTTTGTATTATCTATAAATTGGTCAAGGCTATATGTTTTGCTTTGATAAAGACTGGCATTTAGTATGTTACTTGCATCAATTTCAAGGTGCATGCCGTACAAATTGCCTACATAGGTAAAGAAATCACCTAATTTACCCTCAAAGGCCACTTTTCGTTTTTCATCTATTATATCTTTGTCTTCATCAGAAAGAGAAAGCATATCCGATAGGTAATAAGACACCTTAAATTGTGATTCTACTACGTCTAATACCTCACCTACAGTCATAGGTGACACACTATAGAAACTCATTGGCAATTCTAAAAAATCACTCTTTTTAGTGCTATTAGTAATAGAAAGATAAGAATTATCGAACTCTGAATAGTTTGAAATATTTTTATCTCTGGATTTAACTCCAGCATCAATCTGATTAAATAGATCTTTATTAAGACCATTATTATCAGTCGAAGAGCAACCTGCAACAAGTACTGTCGCAATAATAAAAACAAACTTATTCATACTAGCCTCTTACCGAGTAAATTAAAACAACACTATTCTTTTTGTAAACATTAACATGCAGATCTAAACCCATTAAATTGAGATCATTAGCCAAGGATTTAATTACATCTAATGTACCAGCTCCCGAATAGATAACTTGGCTATCAAAAATAACATTTTTGTCAGTTTTCCATATCAGCGTGTATCCATTTTCACTTAGAAATTCGTAAAGCCTTTCTTTTAGTGAATCACCGGACTCGAAATTGACTTTTATTTGGTTTATTACTTCAACATCCGTTAATTTCAGTCCATTCATTGTCGAATCAAATGACACTAGCTCGTTTTCATTTTTTAGTAGTTCAACGTCGGCTGCCAATTCTTCTTCAACAAAGCCTTCTTCAAACCAATTAACATTCTCTTCACTTGCTAGTATTTCCTCCCCATTAGTATCGGGGTAAAGTAGCGTAGACTCATCTTGCTCAATACTTGTTGAATTGCTATTTAGGCTTCCACACCCTGTCAGAAAGACAGAGATCAATAGTAACGCTAGTCTCATTTTATTATTCCTCTTCACACCACTGCATGGTTATAAAAGACATTGACTTCGGATTTTTGAGTAATGATGAATTACCATTATCTTTTTCAAATGCAGCATCTATTGCCACCGCGCCCTTGATCTCCCATTTCTCGTCAATAGCTTTCCACTCTAACGACAATCCGGAAATAAAAGCATGTTTTCCATCTGCACCTTTAGTGCCTTTACTTATAATTTCTTCTGGATTACTGAAATTTGTTCCTGCTTCTGAACCTGATGAAAAAGAACTGTTTATCGCAACAATTTTGTTACTCCAACGGTCACCTATTGGACAAGATAAAAAATTAACTTCTACTGGAGAACCGCTTGAACCAAATGAATGGTAATCAATTATCACTGGTGTTCTTTTTTTGTCTTTACCAAACACCAGACCACTATCTATAACTATATGGTCTTTATTCGGTTCATCTTTACTACTATTCAAAGAAATGCACGGACGACTGCTAGATGATGCACTATCCCAACATAATGATGCACCTATAGCGATAGGTATAGAGCCATCACGCTTTAACGAAATATCGTTTTCATAATATATACGTATTTTCAGTCCTACTTTATTCGCAGATGTTTCAATTTTTTTTATAAAAGCATCAATTTCTTCTATGTCATTCGACAAGAATTCTGATAATGTTTTTCTTTCACCAACCCAACGGTATTTTTCACCAGATACGGATATTTCACCAATCTCTATATTATCTTCCGTTATTTTGTAACCATCATCTTCTTCGATATTTGTCAGCTTCCCCACAACACTGTAAAAATCTTGAAAATTGGCTGAATTAGCTACGTAAACACTAGAGCCATCAATTGCGATTCGTTTAGCTTTTGGATAAGTGATGTTATCGTAACGTTTAAAATCAAAACTACTACCTAAGTAGTTTAGTGAAAATACGTCTGCACTATAGTTACAATTTAGGTATCTTCTTAATACATCACTAGGTATGTCCCCTGAAGAACCGTCTGTAAATTTGCAACTTGCGTTTTTTAACCATTCAAGTTTGTTAGACAGCTGTATATCAGGACCTAGTTCATCTATTTCTAGAATTGGATTAACTACTTTATCAAGTGGCGCATCTTTGTCAGTCAGTAGATAAATATCCGTCATATATTGTTTAATTACATACTGTAGCTCAACAACTTTTCCTGCTGCTTTCTCTAATTCTTTCTCTTTTGCAGTTCTTATAAGTTGGGCGCCTGAATATGCAAGCACCCACCCTATAACAGCCACAGCCAATATTGCTTCAAGCAACGTAGCTCCACGCTGTTTAGCTTTCATAATTAGCCCTGGTGTATAGTTTTAATTAATTATCTGTTACCTACGAACAAGTCGTAATATGTTGTTGCACCAGCATCACCACCGCATAGCGCTGTCAACTGATCCAGATTTGAAATATCAAACTGATTTACACCGCCTTTAGTCGACTTAATTACACCTGTTGGTTCATTTGCTTTCGGGTCCACATACATATCAGTAGCTAACGTGCCACCAACCGGCTCTACTTGTATGAATGCGAATAGTTCGTTGCTACTTGATACAATTGCGCGACATTGGTTTTGAGATAGGTTACCTGCTTTAATCGCAAAACCGCGGTTTGCGGCCTTGTTGTCAGCGGTAGTGTAAACTTCTAGTTGGGCTCCGGTAAATGGGTTCACTATGTCAGAAGTTGATATTTTACCCATAGAAATTAGTGCCTTGGTTAATTTTGCCGAATCAGCCACCGTAGCGATTGGCGGGTAAGATTTTTGGCTTCGGTATGTTTGAACCATGGATGTTTGAATAACGTTTAGTGCTTGCGACAGTTTACTTACGTTCTGGTTGTCGATTGCACGTTGAGCGAGTACGACGACACCAGCAGCGATGACACCCATGATACCTAGAACGATAATCACTTCTAGCAATGTCATACCGCGCTGCTTTTTCAATATGTTCAAAGCTGGTTTATTTGATGTATCAATAGACTTCATTTTTTCTTTCTCTTTTGCTTTCGTAGTATTGCCCGTAGTTAGGCGTGATACCTTTATGAAAAACTTTAACCTAAATTTTTGGTAACTTTTCATTTGGTCCGCTCATATTAATCGCTCATCTAAAACCACACTCATCAAATTGCGCAATAAACACACCACTTTGCGCAACACTAACACCCAAGCTTTGAAAGAAAATAAAACTTAACATAATGCGCAATAAATAACCCATTTTGCGCAATAAAGATAAATTAACTTGATAATGTTATTATTAAGTCGCAGATTAAATGCGCACGAGATACTAGTACTTAAAATTAAAAATAAAAAAAGTTCATTGACAACATTAGCGACGCTAAAGCCGGAATAGTATTAGATATAAATGGAATGCATCCCCTAATGACATACAATAAAAATAAAGACGTTAACTTCTTGTTTAACCAAAAATCAACGATAAAAACCGAAAATTTCAGGTTGATAAACCACCAATTAGTGACATATGTGGATGGAGCACGAGGAGAGTTTCACTTCGACAATTCCAATCCAATATATTCAGGTAAATTCATCATACTTATTTCTAATAGCAAAAAATGTATCACATTCGAAAATGGCACTAGAAAAACTCTCTGTAATGATAATCAGTTGATTCTAGTAAAAGACTCTTTTAAAGCACAAATAAATGAAAAAACTCAATTTATTTTCATCGAAAAATCATTTTATGTTAACATTGGAATGCCTAAATTCCACGATCTTCTAGAGACACATATACATGAAAGATTAGTTCGAATATTACTCGAAGCATTATTATCCTCTCCAAGCCCATTCTATGAAATCATGGCCATTGCAAATATTATTGGCGTAGATAATTACAAGAATAATTTAAACTGCACTTTTTCCAAACTTATAGGCATAATTGAGTCAAACGCATCCAACGAAGAGTTTAATCTTAATTCTCTTTGCGAAAAAGCTTATATGTCTAGAAGAAAAGTTCAGTACATCCTTTCTAACAACAACACAAATTTCGTTGAATTAGTAAACAACTATCGTGTGGAAGTTTTAAAAAACTTGTTGTTGTCGTACCCAAAAACACCGGTTAATAATTTAATATACAAAGCCGGATTTAAAAACTACAACACCGCCGTAAGAGTCTTCAAGACTAAATTTAGAATTGGCATTAGAGAATTCAAAAGCAAACAGTTTTCTGAACATTGTCACTCAAAACTAGACATCCACACAATTAAACTTAGCTTGGGAAAGAAAAAAATCAGAATTCCTGACTTATTCAATAAAAACAATTACGCCTAAGAATAATAAATATGACAAATCAGAACAAATTGGACATAATTATAATAAACAGATTGCTAGATCTGGGTTTGATTAGAAAGGAAGCTAAAGACTTACTTAAGAAAAATGTTTACACATTTGAAAAAGGTGACATTATTGAAATAAAAATTCATTCTAAGCACTTCGGTTTAAGCGGAAAGAAGAAAATAATATCTAAAATACTCGATAGAAGACGATTTGCGTTCCTATCTTCGTTAATCATACATTCCATTAGCGAAAACTGTGATACAAAAATAATCTAGCCATTATTCAATGCCTGTCTATAAAAATATAGACAGGCTTAGCTTATGTTACTTTTTTTGTAAATCTTTTAATACATCACTTTGACCAAATATTTTGGCGAACTCATATAAATTCAAGCCCGCTTTGTTTCTGACCTCGCTTGAACATTCGGATACATACAGATCCTTTGCAATACTTACTTCTCTTTTAATCAATGCTCCCATCAAAGCCGTATTTCCTCGCTTATCTTGTAAGCAGGGATTAGAACCGGAAGCAAGTAACAATCTAACCGTTTCTTTGTTTCCCTGATATGCAGCTACCATTAATGCGGTATAACTCTGTTGATTACGTTGGTCGACTGGAAATCCCTCAGACAAAAACATATCGATCACTTCATTGTTTCCTATCCGTGCTGCATCGAAATATAGCTCTACAATTGCTTGATATTCTTCTTCAGACTTTTGTTCAGAAGCCATTGAGACCAAAGGCATACTCAGTAAAAAGATAAACGAACTAATCATAGTTATTTTTTTCATTTATTTATCATCTTTAATAACTGCTAAAATGGCCTACAGAAGATCTGATTTTCGGGCAGAAAAGAGCAGTTAAATTCTCCTGTAGGCCAAACCTTAAAATTACATAGCTGCTTTTTTTTCAACCAATGAGAGTGCAGTATTTGTCGCTTTAGCTAAACGTGTTCCGTATTCCTTGTCTGCACGATAGAAATAACTCACCATCGTTGTTTTGGTGTCCTTATCCGTTACTTTATTTAAGTCTCCAGCAAGATTTTCTATTAAATCCGTTTTATCGAGTGCGTTCATGGCACGATATTGAACACCGGCTTGATAGAAATTTCGTGGGTTAGTAATAGCTTTTTGTTGGGTGGTTCCAAACAACTTGCTTTGTACAATTTTAAATTGATCATCCTGCCCAAGTTTCAACTTTACACTTGGCTCATAGTTGACATCATCGCCTTGTGTAACCTCATTATTACTCATTCCATTCTGATTATGATTGACCACTTGATTTAGTGGTTTGTTTATTGGAAGTTGGAACAAGTTCACACCCAGACGATATAGTTGAGTATCCGCGTAGGCAAACAATCTTCCTTGGAGCAAACGATCTTCTGATGGCTCTATACCAGGTATAAGATTAGAAGGCGCAAATGCCGCTTGTTCCGTATCTAGAAAGAAATTTTCAGGTAAGCGGTTCAGTGTCATCGTCCCTACTTTTCGATCCGGCACATTCAACCAGACTTTCGTCGCATCCAACCCATTATAATCAAGCTGACTTAAGCTTTCAGGCGTCAACAATTTTACGTAGAGATCCCACTTAGGGAAATTTCCTTGCTCAATTTCAGCATACAAGTCGTTAGTTAGGTGATTAAAGTCTTTACTTTGCATCTTAGTAACTTCCTTTGGACGTAAATTTTCAATCCCTTGTTGACTCTTCCATTGGAATTTAACGTAATTGACATCACCCTGCTTATTTACCCATTTATAGGCATGAACGCCAAAGCCATCCATTGTACGATAACTTGCAGGTGTACCTAAATTGCTGTAAACCCAAGTTAGCATGTTTGTCGCACTTGGTTCATTGCTGAAAAAATCAAAAAATCGATTTGGATCCTGAACGTTTGTAACGGGTGACGGCTTCAACGAGTGAACCATATCCGGAAATTTAATTGCATCACGAATAAAGAATACGGGCAGATTGTTGCCGACTAAATCCCAGTTTCCTTGCTCAGTATAAAATTTAGTAGCAAAACCTCGTGGATCACGAAGTGTTTCTGGCGACCCTTGCGAATGAATCACCGTTGAAAAGCGAACAAATACTGGAGTAACCTTCCCTTTATTTGAAAAAGGTGCGGATAGTGTTAAATCACTGAAGTTATCCGATGCTACAAATTCACCGTGCACTCCGGTACCTCTGGCATGGACGACGCGTTCAGGGATACGTTCTCTGGCAAAACGTTGTAACTTTTGAATCAGGTGAACATCTTGTAGCAAAACGCTGCCGTTTTCACCTGCTGTAATTGAATTTTGATTATCGCCAACTGGTGCGCCATTATCTCTTGTTAGCGTTTGAGCTTGTAGAGATGTACTGACAATACCAACTGTAATTAGTAAAAAGCTTTTTGACATCTGCATGGTTGATCTCCAATGCGTGCTATCCATTAATCGACTTAATCAATGGACATACAAAAGCTCTTTTCTGCCCTCTAAAACTATATATTTATTCGAATTATTTGTTTAATTGTAAATACCTATTAGTTCAATCGGTTTATCCTATTCTTAATCTAAAAAATTTTAACCCTACGACAAACACATTATTCGCTCAATCAGTAGCATTAGTTTACGTTGATTTCGCCCCCTCGCTTAGCCTTTAAAGTAGAATCAATCGCCGAGGCTTTGTGGATTTAAGGTGAGATTCGCGATCTTTACTGACTCAATCCTTTACTCTGTGCTATTTCCCCTTACAATTAGCTCAAAATCAGAAAACAAGGTTATTTTCATGTCTATTCAATGGTTCCCTGGCCATATGCACAAAGCACAGAAGGAGATTGCAGAAGCGATCCCTCAAATCGATGTCATCATCGAAGTGCTAGATGCTCGTATTCCATTTAGTAGTGAAAACCCAATGATCTCCGAACTACGTGGTGATAAACCGGTAGTAAAAGTGCTGAACAAACGTGATCTTGCCGATCCAGAAATGACTCAACTTTGGATTGAGCATCTGGAAAAAGAGCAAAATGTTAAAGCGATGGCGATCACCACATCACAGCCGCAAGAAGTACAAAAGATTCTAGAATTGTGCCGAAAACTAGCACCACACCGTGAAGAGATTGGTAAAAACATTCGCACCATGATCATGGGTATTCCTAACGTCGGTAAATCGACCATTATCAACTCACTGGCTGGTCGTACTATTGCGATCACTGGTAACCAACCTGCGGTGACTCGTCGTCAGCAACGTATTAACCTGCAAAATGGGGTTGTATTGTCGGATACTCCGGGAATTTTATGGCCAAAAGTGGAAAACCCACACAGCGGTTTCCGCCTTGCCGCAACCGGCGCAGTAAAAGATACGGCAATGGAATATGACGAAGTGGCTTTCTACACGGTTGAATACCTTGCACAAGCTTATCCAGAAAAGCTGAAAGAGCGTTACCAGATCGAAGAATTGCCTGAAAGCGATGTTGAGCTAATGGAAGAGATTGGCCGTCGTCGCGGAGCTCTGCGCTCTGGTGGTCGTGTTGATTTACACAAAGCCTCTGAAATTTTGCTGCATGAACTGCGTAGCGGTACGTTGGGCCAAGTCACTCTTGAGCGTCCAGAGATGATCACTGAAGAGCTTGTGCAAGTTGAAATTGAAACAGCACGTAAGCTCGAAGAAAAGATCAAAAAGAAAGAAGAGCGTCGTAAGCGTTACTTGAAGAACAAACGTTAATTGATGCTTAGCGCGAGATAGCCTCGCGATCTCTGAACAAGCAAAAGGGTGACCTAACGTCACCCTTTCTTTTTATCTAGGCAAAATAGCCCGACACTATTTGTCGCAATCAGATGATGTAATACCGCACAATTTCAGCAAAATAGCCTCTAATTGTCCCCAAGGCATCAGTTGAGAGTCAATCACTTCTAGGCGTGATTCAAAGCCTGATAGACTCATCTGATTGACTGACACCACACCGTTGGCCACGTTAAATGCATAAGTACCCTGATCGGTATTCACCACCGCTTTGATACGCTCAGCGGTCAGATCTGACAACATTGAAAACAGCAAATCAAAATCAAATTCATATTCTACGCCAAACAACCAACCACAGCTAAAGTAGCCCTGCCCTTTGTTCTCACGACGAATAAAAGCTTCACCCGGTGGCAGTTCAAATTGTGGTTCTTGACTGGCGTGATCGTGATGGTGATGTTCAATATGGCTTGATGCGCTGCCGTGTACACGTTCGATATCCAACACTTCCAGTGGGAGATCGCCCTGCTTAACCAGTTTACTGAAGATCTTTGCCGGCGATTGATTGGTGATCCAATCGTTGAACGCATCAATATCGGCCACCGCACACAAATCGACTTTGTTACCAACCACCACATCAGCGCTATCAAGTTGGTCGTTGAAATTTTGGTTGGTGGTGTACTTTTCAATCAGCAGGTTACGCGGATCAACTAAAGCAATCGTCGCTTTCAGGTCAACGTAATTTTGATACTGCTCGGAAGTCAGCGTTGCGACAACTTGCTTAGGGTGGCCAAGTCCAGTGGGCTCAATGATGAGACGGTCCGGCTTTTGGCGCAGTAACGCATTAATACCAACAGACATCGGCACACCTGCGGTACAGCACATACAGCCGCCTGGGACTTCTTTGATCAACGCGCCTTGATCGGTCAATATCGCACCATCAATACCGATTTCACCAAACTCATTCACCAATACTGCCCACTTCTCGTTAGCAGGTTTGTTTTTTAGCAGGTTTAGGATGGTGGTGGTTTTACCAACACCTAAAAAACCAGTGATGATATTGGTTGGCACTCTTAACGTCATTGCGATTCTCCGAACTGATATTAGGTAAATTATACCCTTATCTTCCGCTTGGTTGCAGTATCAGTATGAAGGAAAACCGCCCCTTACAAGGCTAATTGCTTGATTAGTCGATTGAATAATAGACGGATAGTTAGCAACACTACATTAGTCGATGCTCTAAACGACAAAAGGCGCACCATCAGTGCGCCTTATCCCTCGTTACTCAATCGTGAGTTTGCGAATCAGAGTGTCTATAGATGCATTCTGATATAAAACGAGGCTATAGAAATGAATTGTTGATTCCATCCAAATTGTAGGTAAGGCATTTATTCCTCCATGCGAATTGGTTCACATTGCCTTACACCTTAAATATGGCTCAATTTAGCTAAAGCGCAAGTTTCAAAGTGTGATTTACAGCTAAAAAACCCAACAAATAAGCAACAAAACACATTAATGCCTATTGGTCACAAATAATCAAATATGGAAATCAAAATTGCATTCTTATCGCTATAGTTAGAGGTGTAAGGGCGTATAATTTTAGCATCCAATTCAAGAGTATTTTACGTTCCACCCAGTGAAGAGGTACGACATTCCATGACTAAAAGAGAGCAAATTAAGCAATCGTTTCTTGCAAAAATGCCTAAAGATGCGATTAATCAGTTTCTCTCGAAAGACACCACGCCAATCCCCGTATTGCTGATGTCCTTAGTGGTGGGTGTGCTTGCTGGCTTTGTTGGCACCTACTTTGAACATGCTGTTCAGTTTGTTTCTGAAACCCGAACCCAGTGGTTAAAAACCGAGATTGGTAGCGCATTACCATTATGGTTAGCGGCGTTTATCATCAGTGCTGCTCTCGCGTTTGTGGGTTATTATCTAGTACACCGTTTTGCTCCTGAAGCAGCAGGGTCTGGTATTCCTGAAATTGAAGGCGCAATGGATGGCATCCGTCCTGTGCGTTGGTGGCGGGTACTACCGGTGAAATTTTTCGGCGGTATGGGCGCTTTAGGCTCAGGGATGGTGCTTGGCCGTGAAGGTCCAACCGTTCAAATGGGCGGTGCGATTGGTCGCATGGTGACGGACATTTTCCGGATCAAGAATGATGATACCCGTCATTCATTACTGGCCTCCGGCGCTGCTGCGGGCCTCGCTGCCGCCTTTAACGCACCTTTAGCCGGCATTATGTTTGTGGTTGAAGAGATGCGACCACAATTTCGCTACTCGATTATCTCGATTCGCGCGGTGATCATCGCTTCGGTTTCGGCCAATATTGTTTTTCGCTATATCAATGGTCAATCAGCGGTGATCACCATGCCGCAATATCAGTCACCCGAACTCAATACCTTATGGCTGTTTTTAGTGCTCGGCGGTCTGTTTGGTATCTTTGGCGTCGTCTTCAACCGATTAGTGACCTTCTCCCAAGACCTGTTTGTTCGTTTTCACAATAATGACCGTAAACGCTACTTGCTGACAGGTTCACTGATTGGCGGTAGTTTTGGCATCATGTTGCTTTATATGCCAGAACTGACTGGCGGCGGCATCGCGCTCATTCCTAACATCACGAACGGCGATTACGCGGCAGGCTTTTTGTTGTTGTTATTTGCAGGTCGAATCGTCACTACCATGATCTGTTTTGGTTCCGGCGCTCCCGGTGGGATTTTTGCGCCAATGTTGGCCCTAGGTACCCTATTTGGTTATGCCTTTGGTCTTATCGCACAACAAATGTTTCCTGAACTGCCAATCACTCCGGGTATGTTCGCGATTGCCGGAATGGGAGCACTATTTGCAGGCACAGTGCGCGCGCCAATCACCGGTATTTTATTGGTGATCGAAATGACCAATAACTACTATTTGATCCTCCCCTTGATCATCACCAGTTTAGGCGCGGTAATTTTTGCCCAAATGCTTGGTGGCCAACCGATTTATAGCCAGTTACTCCACCGTACACTAAAAAATGAGAAGCTAAGACAAGCTGACTTACCGCGCGACGGGAATTGAGAATTGCATCACTAGCACCGAGCTTGATATTATCTGCGCCTATCGATTGGGCTATCTACGCTGCCTATCATGTTGACGATCAAGTACAGTAAATAGCTGTGCAAAATATATATCTTAGGAGCTCGGCTTGAACTGGAGAAGGCTGACACAATTTCAAAACGTTCCCCCTTCTCAGGCGGCTTTAGCTCTTGGTATGATCGGTCTTGGTCATGCGTGGGCATTATATATCCCCGAAATAGGCGAAGTGATCCGCCCTTATCTTGCCGCCTTAGGTGCGCTGCTACTGGCGCCAGTACTGATCAAGTATTTCACTAATCCAAAAATTTTTATTGCTGATTTACGCCATCCATTGAGCGGTAGCCTGATGGCGCCGATGAGTATGGCACTCTTAATTCTGTGTGATTATCTCGCGGTGATCTCCCCGATTATTGCCTACCCTATCTGGTTTGCTGCATTGCTGTTACATGTCACCATGATGGTGCTATTTTTTGGCTTTCAGCTGACCAATTTCAAAATGTCGAACATTGTGCCGAGTTGGTTTTTGTATCCGGTGGGACTCATCAGCAGCTCGCTGGCGGGAACGCAATTTGGCCATACGCTCTTCTCAGAAACCTTGGTCAACATTTGTATTACGATTTACTTCTTCATGCTACCACTGGTTTTGTATCGCTTGGTTTTTGAAGGGATGTTACCGCGTAGAGCAAGGCCTACTCTCGCCATCATGGCGGCACCAATCAATTTAACCTTGGCAACCTACTTGGTTAACTTTAAGCAGCCCGATCCTATTCTTACCGGAGCCTTAGCAGGTATTGCGATCACCATGACGTTGATGATCTACCTATGCTACTTACGTTTGATGCGATTGAAGTTCCAACCGTCGATTGCGGCTGTCACATTTCCGTCGGTGATCAGCGCCGTCGCCATGCACCGGCTAACCTCTTTCTTCGAGCAATATCATCCACGTTGGCACTGGCTGCACGACTTCGGTTTATTTGAGCTCTCGATCGCCACTGTGTTGGTGATTTGGGTTTCGATTGGATATGTAAAAATGTACTTTCCCGAAGGATTTCGCCGCCATGAGAGTAAAAGCTAGCATCTGAATAGTCATTGGTAGTGATCAGTCAGTCATTAGAGCCACTGAGCAATTTTTTGCAGTAAGCGTTCACTGTTGGCTGGTTTCACCAAGTAATCATTAATCCCGGCACTGCGGATACGCTCAGCCATACTATGTGTTGAATCTCCGGTATAACCGATGATTGGCGTTAACGCATATTCGCTCTCATTAGAGCGTATCGCTCTTGCGGCGGCCACACCATCCATCGTCGGCATTTCAATATCCATCACAATCAAATCAACAGGTACTTGAGCCAAAAGATTAAGTACCCCTTGACCATTTTGCGCTTGCAGTACATTGAATCCATACTGCTGCATCAAGATCGCGGTATAAGCCCGAAAAGATTGGTTATCATCGGCAATCAATAAGGTTTTTCCGTTGTAGCTCTGCTCGCGATGCTCGAGCTTGCGGCTGGTTTTTGGTGACTCAAAACACAATTGATCCATCACTTGGCGGCATTGGGTTAAGAGTTGACACTTTTCAACTGGATAAAATTCAACACTGCGTTCGATGTTATAGCTGTACACTGACTCTTTATCGTATAGATAGACAATTCGGGCTTGAGTAAAACTGAATTTCATCTCCAGTGCCTCAAGGCTGGCTTGCTTGGCCATATTTTTGTCAATATCTACCATCACCACATCGTACTCAAACTCGTACTCTTCGCAGTTGAGGGCTTTTTCTAGTGTCATTGAAGTGAGTTTAAAACCTTGATAAAAAGCACTATCCTCCAAGATACGTTTCAGCATGCTCGATGTGCCAATATAAAGTATCGACTTGGCCTTCATCATATCAAGCTTAATATTATTCACCGCCGCTGAGCTATAAGGCGGTAATGAAATCGTAAATTCAGTAAAGTGATTCAGCTCCGAACGACAACGAATTTCGCCACCCATCGCTTTAACCACTCTAAAGCAAAATGGCAGCCCTAAGCCATGACCAGTCGCTTTTCCATAAGTATAAAAGTCTTCAAAGATATGCTTACGCACGTCGGCGCTCATGCCGACGCCATTATCATGCACAATTAAGAGGTTAACGCCGTTACATCGCTTGAGCTCGATTGAAATAATGAAATTGTCACGTATCCCGTAGTAAAACGCGTTTTTTAGCAAGTTGTACAAGGTGTATTTAAGCAACGTATCGCTGCCAAAAAAGAAAAAATCTTGTTCGAGTGAAATCGATACGCAATTTTTGTCCACTTTACTTGGATAAGAGAAACTGGCTATCGCTTTTTCCACCACTTCACGCATTGAATGCTTACGATAGGTCGCATTAGTGATCCGGTTCTGATCTATCGAAGTGAGCAACAGATCGATGGTTTCCGTACCGCTACGAATCGCTTCGTTGGCATCATTGATCACCTCATTCGCCAACAATAACGATTGTTTATCAAGGAGTAGAGGCGTTGCCGAATCGGTCTTACTGGCCATTTTGGGCAACAGAGACTCCAGTACATCTAACGACGCTTTTAACGCACTGAGTGGGTTTCTCATTTCATGGGCAATACCGGCACCAAAGGATTTTGCCAGTGAGACCTGGCTTTGATATTCCGTTTGACTGCGCAGATAGAAGACGTTGCCAAAAGTATAAGTAAAAGCAAATATTGGTACGTAAGGCCATACGATGTGATTGGCAATAGCATCAATATTAGGGCCATAAACCAGTAGAAGCGAAACACCAATCGCGCTAGTGGTTTGCAGCAACATAAGTGCCGTTCGATACACCAACAAGACATGAATTAAGATCGCTGCCATAAAAGACATGACCCACACCGTTGACCAGTCATTCTTAAACATCATGTATGAGAAAAAAAACGGCAAGCAAATAGGGACACAAATCGAAAAATAAAGCGGCAGATAGCGCTGTAGATAAGCAGGCACGTAATGACGCAAAGCAATCACGCCAAACAGTAATGAACAAAACAAACGCAGAGGTAAAGATTCGTAACTTTGCGGGAACATTTGCGCCCACACATAGTAATAAGCAGGGAAACCCAAAAAGCCCATCCAACCAATGACGGTTAAGTTGGGCTCTGCATACTGATATACCTTACGAACCGAATTCATCATATTTCTCATATCGATTTTTCAGCTCTTTGTTACCATTGAGCCAACTGCGTATCGATAGTTTAATTAATTAGACACGATTTGAGAAATTTATCATTTAAAAAGAAGTCGTCAATCGTGATATTTGCCAATATCACGACTGATTTAAGATTCAGAGGCTGGCACCATGCAATTTAATATGGCTGGTGTTTCGTTCAGCAACCACATCAACCCGCAGTGACATCTGCTCTTTTAGTTCACTAACATGTGAAATCAAGCCAATGGTTCGCCCACCCTGCTGCAAATCGACTAAGGTTTGAATCGCCAGATCGAGTGATTCAGGATCTAAACTGCCAAAGCCCTCATCGATAAACAGCGTATCAAGACGAATACCACCACTGTATGATTGCACGACATCTGATAAGCCGAGTGCAAGCGCAAGCGCTGCCATAAACGACTCGCCACCGGATAACGTCGTTACATCGCGTAACTTACCGGAGTAGCCATCTTCCACCATCAAGTCGAGACCAGAACCAGCATTGCCTTTCGCGCGTTCTTCACGACGACGCAACTCATAGCGACCTTTACTCATCACTCGCAGGCGCTGTGAAGCTTGAATCAGAACATCATCAAGCAAGACCCCTAAGACAAAGCGGTGCAAACTCACTTTTGATCCCGTGCGGCCATTGGCAATATCACTCAAAGTACCAATCACCTGATACTCTTTTTCTAGTGCGGCATTCTGCTGATACAGTTCACTCAAACGAGCGGCAACCTTGTTGAGGTTATCCAGCACCGATTGCAGTTTACTCTTCACATCCAAACTGGCTTGATAAGCACCATCCGCTTGTGCTCTTTGCTGTTCAAGCAATTCAACATTCGGTAACTCTAATCCCGCTAAGTCTTGTTCTAAGGTACTTAGCGCACCATTTAGGGTCGAGCTACGTTCAGCATATTGATTGAGGGTCTGCTCAATCGCTTCAATTTGTTGCGGCTCAAGTTTCGCCATCAAGTAGCTATTATCATCACTGAAGACACTTTGCGTTAATGCAGAACTCCACGCTTGTTGTGCTTGCTCTAAATCCCTTTTTGCATTGTTCGCTTGCTTCTCCGCTTCTTGCCACTGGGTGTAAGCGGCCACTTGCTGTGTTTGTACGCTATCAAGCTGTGCTTTCGTTTGGCTTTCGTCACGCTGTAGTTTCTGCAGTTGTTGCTCAAGCATCTGCTTTTCACTGTTGACGGCGATAATATCTTGTTCGTTCGGCGCAATATCTTGCATCAATGAATGTAACGTACCACGCAGTGTCGCCGCCTGCTGCTTAGCATCATCAAGTTGCTTCTCCACCAACTGGCACTGCTGTTTCAACTGCGCAGCCTGCTGCTCTGAAGAGAGCACCGCTTGGCTAAGTTGTTCCACATTGATCGTTTGTAAGGTTTCAATTTGCTGGCTCAACGTTGCCGCCGACGCTTTTAACGATTCTATTGAGCTCGGAGAGTCGCCTAATTGTGCTTGCCAGCCAAGAACCGCTTGCTCAACCTTAGCCACCTCCATCTGCGCCTGCTGCAGCGCTTGGCTACACTGCTCTTGCTGCTGTCGATGTTGTTGCTGGACTAGGCGAGCTTGATCCACTTGCTCTTTACTCACCTCACGTTCGGTAAACGTCGCGGGATGCGGATGCTCGTTGCTGCCACACACCGGGCAAGGCTCGCCTAAATGCAGTGTTTTCGCCAGTTGCGCCGCTTGGGAAGTATGCCAGTAGTACTCTAATTGATCGGCCTCGCGTTGCGCCTGTTCTGTACGCTGCTTAGCTTGGTCAAACTCGCTCTGCTTGGTAAGTAAAATCGCGTGAAACTGTTGCGCGGCTTGCTGAGTGTTCAACAGATCTTGATGGGTATTGATCTGTTTCATGATCTGCTTAAGCTGTTCAATTTTTGTCGGTAAGCCAATTTGTTGCTCTTTGGCTTGCTGCAGCGCCTGTTGCTGAGTTTGAATTTGCTGTGCGATCTTCTCTGCTTGCTGAGTATTACCTTCAAACTGTTGCTGAAGTTGACGACAGTTTTGCTCAGCTTGATTGAGATGCGCTTGCTGTTTATCACGCTCAACCAATCGCTTTGTCACTTCATTGAGTGTAAATAAGCGTTGATTCAATTGAGGAATCACCATAGCCGCTTGGCTCGCATGCTCAGCTTGAACCTGCGCTTGGGTTAAGTTTTGCTGCGCCATACTAAGTTGCTGCTCGGTTCGCGTGACCTCTCCTTGCGCAGCGTGATTTTTGGCACTGGCTTGGTGTTGCTGACTGTAAGGTAGGCTCAATGACTGCGCTTGCTGGGCTTGTTTGCGACGCTGCGTCAATTGCTCCATTTCTGGTTGCTTGGCTAGATGTTGCTGCTGATCACTTTGCAGGGCTTGGCGCTGAGCAAATTTACTACTGAGATCAGCCGCGCTTTTATATTGGCTTTGAGCATTCTCTAGCACCTGTTTCGCACTAATAAGTTGCTCATCAGCTTGAGTAATTTGCGGAGTTAGCGCGTCTCGTTGGGCGTTGAGATCATCTTCACTGGTGACTGAAGCAACATCCAATGCACCTTTGATTTGATTATCAAACTCATCTTTAGCACGGCGGATATGCGCGGCTTTATCAAATAACGCTTTTTCAATTGCTGAATAGATGTGCGTTTGGAATAGCTGACCAAAGATCACTTCGCGCTCTTTAGAGTTGGCAATCAAGAGTTCGCGGAATTTGCCCTGTGGCAATACCATCACTTGGCGGAACTGTTTAACATCCAAACCAATAATTTCAACGATCGCCTTCCCCACTGGTGTCGGCTTATTAGCGATGAGGATCTCTTGGCCCGCATCGATTTGAAACAAGGTACAGGTATGGCTTTTTTTAGTTAGACCATCACCGCGTTTTTTCGGCATCATCTGATCAGGGGCGCGCTCGATTCGATATTGCTTGCAACCAAGCGAGAATTCAAAACTCACTTCACTGACTAGATCGGCCGCGGCATGATCGCAACGCATTTGATCGCCGGTACGCTCACTACCGGTCGTTTCACCATAAAGTGCAAAGCAAATGGCATCTAAAATCGAACTTTTACCCGACCCCGTTGGGCCATTGATCAAAAACAGCGGCGCGTGACCCAGCTTGGTGAAATCAATCTCTTCTTTGCCTGCAAATGGACCAAAGGCTTGGATGGTGAGTTTTAATGGTGTCATCGGTTAAGCCTCCTTGTGACGAGTCAATTGCTCGATAACTTGGCTAACCGCCTGCTCTTGGGCTTCGGTCATTGAATCTTGCTTGGCTTCGAGGAAAAAATCTTTAAACATATCAAGTTCACCGCGCGCTAAACGCGCTTTACCCAGTTGTTGATCAACACCAATCAACATTCCCGGCTTCTCAAGGTGTAAAACATTTGGGTAAACCTTACGCAACTTTTCCATTGGATCGAGAATGGCATGCTTATCTTGCAATCTAACCAATAGGTAATCGTGGCGATTATGATCGCTCTTACCTTGCGCTAAAATCGCCTCCATTTCACCATCAATAATACGCATTTGGTGCGGCGCGGTGAGCGGAATATGTGTCGCGCTCTTAAAGCCATCTTGATCTAACTCAACCAAGGTCATGCCTTTAGCCTGGTGCTGCTCCGAAAAGCTGTACTTCATCAACGAGCCACTGTAGCGAATATACTCTTCGCCTTTCTTCTGCGGCTGATGTAAATGGCCTAGCGCAACATAATCAAATGGCACAAAATGTTGATGACTAACGCGATCAGATCCACCAATCGACAAAGGTCTTTCAGATTCAGACTCAATCGCACCATCAACAAAGCAATGGCTAATCAATACGTTTTTCTGCTTCGGGTTAAATTGTGCAGTAATGCGCTCAGCCAACAATTTATGAGCATCATCGTGATCTTTAATAGAAACGGCGGAGGCATCCGGTTCAGAGGCCAATTGAGACTGGTAATAATGGCGCACTAATTCCGGATCATTGTAAGGCATACCATAAAAGGCCACCTCGCCAACATCACTGGCAATCACGACGGGAGTGAGCATATCGTCAAAATTGGCTAAGATGTGCAGGCCCGAATTTTTCATTTGGCTAGCGGCAAAACCGAGGCGCTGCGCACCATCATGGTTGCCAGGAATGAGAATAATCGGGAGTGAGAGTTCTCCACACACTTTATCGATAAAATGATTCATCAATTCAATCGCCGCGGTTGGTGGAACACTGCGATCATAGATATCACCAGCAATCACTAAGGCATCCACTGGATTTTGCTCAAGATAAGTAATAATTTGCTCGAGAACCGCTTGTTGATCGTCAAGTAGTGAGACGTTGTGGAATTGTCGGCCTAAGTGCCAATCGGAGGTGTGGAGGAACTTCATTTGCGCCCTAACGGTATCGTTATTTTGGGCGCAATTTTAACACTCTCTGGCGAGAGTAACTATCTGTATGGTTTTGTTTTTCGCTATACCGGCTTGTTTTTACAATGCTCGATCGCGCTTTCTAATAACTCGAGAGCACTTTGCTGACATTCAGGCAATGCGAGAGCACTTTGTTCTAACGGAGTCACTCGTTGACCCCATTTAATATGGCCAGCGCCCCATGTTAAACCCGCACCAAAAGCGGCTAAAAGTAAGTTGTCACCCGCTTTGATTTTTCCTTGCTCAACCGCTTCACACAAAGCAATCGGTACGGTCGCGGCCGAGGTATTGCCATAGTTTTGAATATTAATAAACGCTTTGTCTTGCTCAATGCCCGCAATATCACACAAGGTTTGAATGATGCGAATATTCGCTTGGTGTGGGATCACAACATCGATTTGCTCAGTGGTTAATCCACTGCGAGTTAAAACACTTTGCGCCGCCGCGCTCATGCCTTTCACTGCACGCTTGAAAATTTCTTTACCAACGAAGTTAAAACTCCAATAACCGTTATCTGCGGCAAAACGGTCCATTGAAGTGCCAAATTTCGGTACAGCAAGAATATCTCGCCCTTGTGAATCGCAACCCAATTGAGCTTGTTGTAAGCCAAGTGCTTGGGTTGTTTTACTCAGTACCACCGCACCTGCGCCATCACCAAATAACACTGCGGTATCGCGCTGCGTCCAATCAATATAAAACGAGAGGCGCTCCGCCCCGACAACCAGAGCATGCTGGTAGTTACCAGCCTGAATCAGCCGCGTCGCCGTTTCCAAACCGTAAACAAAGCCAGTACAAGCGGCATTCAAGTCAAACGCCGTGGCGCCTTGTATGCCCAAGTTTTGCGATACTTTAGAGGCAATATTTGGGATCAATGAATCGGGTGAACAAGTGGCGATGATGATCAAATCAATGTCTTGCGCAACCAATCCTGCACACGCGATGGCTTGTTGCGCGGCGACCGTTGCCATCTCAGAGGTATCAACATGGCTGATGCGACGCTGCTCTATGCCCGTTCGGCTTCTGATCCATTCGTCAGACGTTTCGAGAAAGGTGCTTAAATCGTCATTGCTCAGCGTCGCTGGCGGAAGACATTTACCCCAACCCGTTATTTCCGCAAAACGAGTTTGTGCATAATCAGGTTCTGCTGTTTGGGGTTGTACTTGAGTGTTATTGGTGCTCATTACGATCCTTGGTATTTTCTTCTCTTTCACCTGATAGTATAACTATAGGCACGTGCCCTCAAGAGAGCGCGATTACACAAAAAGAATTCAAATAAAAAGAGAAGTTGCCATGTCTACATTTAATACTCGTTGTCCATCTTGCTCAGGTGTCAATCGCGTGCCGGTTGAACGTGTTTCAGAAAGCCCAGTTTGTGGTAAATGTCAGCACCCGTTACTTGATGGTGCTCCGATCGAAGGAACGGAATTAAACCTCAACACACTGCTCAATAGCGAACAACCTGTCGTGATCGATTTTTGGGCGCCTTGGTGCAACCCGTGTGTCGGTTTTGCGCCGGTGTTTTCCGACGTTGCTCAAGCACAATCTGGGAAAATTCGTTTTGTAAAAATCGATACCGAAGCACAGCAAAACTTGGCTATGCAATATCAGATTAGAAGCATTCCAACCGTTATGGTGTTTAAAAACGGCCAAAGAGTCGATTTTATCAATGGCGCACTACCTAAAAGCCAGTTTGAACAATGGCTTGCACAAGCTATTACAAAATAAATTAATCTAACTTAACTGCCGTCAAATCGTCTTTTTTGACGGCTTTTTTGTATATTTATCTGCATAAATATACAGGCTCTATATCGATAATTAATTTTTATCGTCAAGGGAAAAACTTTTCATTTTACGCCTGTTCAAAAAATCCCCATAGTCCGCCCATCAACTCCCCCTTTTTTGTCTCTTATCCCTCCATGATAAGAGCGAGTAACATGAGGCTACGACATTGGAAAATACACTTGCTCCTGCATCTCCAGCTCGCATTTCAGTACCTGTAATTGCGCTTGCTTTATATGCGGTGGCGTCTGGCTATTTAATGAGTATCATCCCGCTAATGCTTCCACACTATGGTTTGGACGTTTCGTTGGCGAGTTGGTTAGCCAGTGTATTTTATGCCGGTCTGTTAGTCGGTGCGATGGTGTTTGAGCCAATCGTAAATAAAACCGGTCACCGTAAAGCCTTCATTGGTTGCTTGTTGGCGTTTATCGCCACAATTATTGTACTACCGGCTTTTACCAATGCTCCAGCATGGCTGTCAGCTCGCTTTGTCGCGGGTATTGCGGTGGCAGGCGTATTTGTGATCGTAGAATCATGGTTGCTTCATGGCGATGAAAGCGCGCGTGCCAAACGTCTTGGTTTGTACATGGGCTCACTTTACGGCGGTAGTTCACTTGGTCAACTTGGTATCGGTGCACTTGGCGTAACAGGCAGTATTCCATTTATTGCGATCATTTCTTTGTTGGTATTAGCGATTATCGTATTGGCTTTTGGCCGTACTGATCAGCCAGAAGAAGGGCAAAGCCATGCACTATCACTTAAGCAGATCAGCAAACTAAACCATGCTGCGATCATTGGCTGTATTGTTTCTGGTATGACGTTGGGTGCGATTTACGGCCTAATGCCTGTTGAGCTGCGTAACCGTGGCATCGACAATGGTGATCTTGGCAGTCTAATGGCGTTGGTGATTCTAGGTGGCATGGCTGTTCAACCTATCGTTCCATGGCTATCAAAATACCTTGGCCGTACTCTGCTAATGGCACTGTTCTGCCTGCTGGGTGTAGCAGCAATTGGTTTTACCGCGATTGGCAATGGCATTTACGTCTTAGGTATTAGCTTGTTTGTGTTGGGTATGGCGATTTTTGCCCTTTACCCAGTAGCGATTAACCTTGGCTGTGACAAGCTTGATCCGGCTTACATTGTATCAGTCACGCAAGTGATGCTATTTAGCTACAGCATCGGCTCTGTTGCGGGCCCTGTGCTTGCTGATCACTTTATGTTGGGTGAGCAAGGCTTATTGGGTTACCTCTTTGCGACACTGATGGCAACGTGCATCTACATGCTATTCGCAAGTATCAAGACCAAGCGTCAAGCAATGGCTGGCGAATAAGCGATTTAGTGCGACATTATCCAATACAAAAAGGGGCTCTTTAGCCCCTTTTTGCTATCTCGACTTTTACTTGGTTCTATCCGCCATTCGGCAATGACGATTGGATTGATTCGGAGCCGGTTTGTTTGGCGCCTCTTTACGTTCGTGCAACAAGTGACGCAATGCCAATATAGGATGTGGCAATAGCATTCTGGGCCCTGCATAGCGCATAACTTGCCTCATCTGCTCTTTCGGCTCAGGCTTGTAACAGTGGATAGGACAGCGATTACAGGTCGGCTTATTCTGCCCATAGGCACAGCGATCTAAGCGGCCTTCCGCATAACTCATTAAGCGTTGACATTCAACGCACAAGCCTTGCTGATTCTTCTCATGGGTTTGATGATGATCTCGGCAATAGATCGCAATCATAAATGACACGGTGCGAAACTCGGTCAGCAACTCCCCTGTCAGCAAATCTGAACTCGGTTTTTTCATACGTGCTCATTCCCGTCTCGTGGTAGCGATTTAGCCAGTCTTGTTATGCTCATCTAACAATGCGCTTGGCTATTGTAAAGACCAAGCGATAATGGAGGTT
>NZ_AFWD01000045.1:0-216127 GCF_000222565.1 Vibrio sp. N418 | reverse complement strand
GGATCAATGGTAGACCTGCCGCAACATCAATCGTTAGGTTTGGTTGATAGGAGATGGCAAGATCGATCTTACCCGCAGCCACCAGCTTGGGAGGGGTACTTGGATCGGCCGGTTCTTGAATATTGATCTGTAATCCATGATCTTTGAAGTAGCCACGTTCTTGCGCGATGATAATTGGTCCGTGATTCGGGTTTACGAACCAATCTAGCATGAGCGTTAACTCTTTTTCTTGGGCGAGAGCATGAGTTGAAAACAGCGAAGCAAGCAGCGCTGTGGTAGAAAATAGTTTCTTATTTATCATCGGTTTCTTCCTTTTCAATATCCTATTTGTTTTCCCAAGGGATGACTTTTTTGAGTAATTTATCGGTGGTGAAATAGAGCGCGATCGAGAGTAGAGCGAGAATAAAAAGCGCAGCGAACATCTCGTCGATGATCATGCGTGCATTGGCTTGCAGCATGAGGTAGCCCAAGCCAGCACTAGAGCCGACCCATTCGCCAACAACGGCACCAATTGGTGCAATCACGACGGCAACACGAATACCTGACGCCAAGGTTGGTAATGCCGCGGGCAGCTGTATATGACGCAGGAGCTGCCATTTTGATGCGCCCATTGTTTTCGCAAGATCGAGATACCCGGTTGGGGTATTGCGCAGACCGTCATAGCAACAGGTGGTCACTGGAAAAAAAATAATGATCGCGGCCATCACCACTTTTGATGCAATACCGTAGCCGAGCCACAGCATCAAGACGGGGGCAATGGCGAATACAGGAATGGCTTGGCTGGCAATTAATATTGGTAACAACCAGCGTTTGAGTGGCTCAAAAAGCAGCATTTGCAACGCAAACAGTAGCCCCATAGAAAGGCCAAGTAGCAAGCCAAGCAAAATTTCTTGCGCAGTGACCCAAGAGTGTTTGAGTAATACGTCATAGCGTGAAAATAGCTTGCTCAGCACCTCTATTGGGGCGGGCAAGATGAAGCTCGGCATATTAAAAACCATCACCACTAACTGCCAGAGGCCCAAAATAACCGCAATACTGATGGTGATACGCAGAGCTGGAGGCGTTTCACGTTCTTTGTTGTTCACGTATTGCTTGGCTGCATGGTATCGGCTTATCTCATCCATAATCTTTCTCCAGTTGATCTAAGATTGCCTGTTGCAGTTGAGCGCACTCACCATCCAGTGTGCGTGGCGGTGGCGATTTAGGTACGTGAAGCTCTTGTGCTTGAGCGGGCGTGCCTTGCAAAACACAAAGTTGATCCGCTAATCGCACCGCTTCTTGGGGATCGTGAGTGATCAGTACTACGGTTTTGTCTGCGAGTAAGGAAGCGGCTAAGTTCTGTAATTTGTGGCGTGTTACGGCATCTAGGGCGGAGAAAGGCTCGTCCATCAGAACGAGAGGCTTGTCTTGCATCAAGGTACGCGCTAGCGCAACTCGCTGACGCATACCGCCTGAGAGTTGGTCTGGTCTTGTTTCAGCTTGATCTCCTAGCCCAACCAGCTCAAGCAGTTGCAACGCTCGTTGATGTGTATTGTTGCAGTGTTGCGTATTGGAACCTTGAAACGTATTGCTGCTTGGTGTGGCAGAAAAGCGCGTGCTGAGGCACACGTTGTCGAGCACATTTAGCCAAGGTAATAACAGATCTTGTTGTGCCATATAAGCAATTCGCTGATCAAGCACTAGGTTATCACTGGTCAGCAACTCGCCTTGCCAATGGACTTTGTCGTCCAATAAACCGGCGAGATAACGCAGAATCGTAGTTTTACCACAGCCACTGCGGCCAAGTAATACGGTCCATTTTCCGGCCGGTATGGTGAGGTTCACTTGGGCTAGGGTTGGGGTTGAGCTGTCTTTGTATTGCAAACTGGTATTAATGAGTTGAACGCCAAGCGCATTAGCACTCATCGTTATATTTTCCTAAATGCGCACTGGCGTAAAAATGATGAACAGGCCCGTGTCCTTGACCAATATTCAGTCTATCGGCATGAGCAATGGCTTGAGTGATATAGGCTTTAGCTAGATGCACAGCGTTTTGCATGGCATGACCTTGAGCAAGATACGAAGCAATGGCGGACGAAAGGGTACAGCCCGTGCCATGTGTATTGTTGGTCGGAAAACGTTTCGCACTGATCAATTCGCAACAACCCGGCATGATCAGTAGATCATTACTGTTTTCAGAGTCTTGCAAATGGCCACCTTTTAATAATACCGCTTGTGCGTCGAGTGCCTGAAGGCTCGAAATCATAGCGTTCATTTCAGTTTCTGTTTTTGGGATCGGCAGACCGGTCAGTGCTGCGCCTTCTGGTAAATTGGGCGTAATGATGTTCGCCAGTGGGATAAGCTCTTGCTTTAAAGTGCTAATGGCTGACTGCTCAAGCAGTAGATCACCGCTGGTGGCGACCATGACAGGATCAATCACTAAGTATTTAGGAGCGTATTGGCGCAGCTTATTGGCGACCACACGGATGATACTAGCATCGGCCAACATACCGACTTTGACGGCGACAATATTTAGGTCAGAAAAGACCGCATCAAGTTGGCTTTCTACATGGGTCAGTGGAATTGGAAAAATAGCACTGACACCTTGGGTATTTTGTGAGGTGATGGCTGTGATGACTGAACAGGCGAAGCTACCGGTTGCCGAGATCGCTTTGATATCGGCTTGGATGCCTGCGCCACCACCACTGTCTGAGCCCGCGATGGTTAATACGATTGGAATGTATGATGACGATAAATGTGATGGAATTGATGGTGATGGTGCCATGGTTGCTCCTATGACATAACGTATAGGAACTGACACTGACTGAACGACGGTAAAATCTTGGGACCGAAACCGTCGAGGCTAACTGATATTTCAGAGCTAGTAGCAAAGTGTTGATAGTTCCCTACGTCAGTGTTAACTGAATCAGGTTCAACGGGTCTCGAATTTCGATCTCAGCCATTGCAATGGCCCCCCGACTATTGACTTGGATAATATCAGCTCAGTGAGTGAAGGACTACCACAATAATTTGGCTTTAATAGCCAACTATAAGCGCGATCACGTTTAAGGTTGGCGATGATTTCTTCGGCCTTTGCTTTTGCTCTACCTTTGATTTGCATGAAAAAGTGAGATGTCTAACTCAATGACTTCTAGCCCTTTAAACTCTCGGAAGCATAATGGAAAAAACGGAACGATGATCAAGGTAACATTCGATCATTTAGCGATAAGTTAATGCAACCGTTGCGATCCTTGATCATGCTTTCGTTCTTCATTCCAGGCATGAGCTGCCATGAACTCCACATGTGTCTCGACAATCTTATTCGATTCAAGCTGCCACTGATGCTGTTGTTGCTGATTACAAAACTCTAAAGACAGCACCGTTAAGTGCTGCATGCGCTTCATTGACCAATCTTTGAGCTCAATATCTGCTAGGGGCTGGCAAACAGTGGCTTGTAGCTTGGCATATGCCAATTGAAGGTATTGGTAAGCCAGCTTTGGATCCTGATAACGAAAAGCATGAAAGATTCGTAGGCAACCGTCGAGCCAACACGCGATCGCCTTACTTTGGAGCTCGGTGATCGATGGCCCCCATACCGCATCGGGTACATTGAGGATCAATACTTGAAGATGTTTCTCTTGATCATGCTTTCGGTTTTGATGCCAATCGCTGATCTCGTTTACCCACGTATCTAGTTTCATCATGCAGCTTCAACCAACTGTTTTACAAAGTGATTCGGTCCGACTTGGTTCACGCCTTGGGTGACAATCGCACTGGTTGCGCGAATTTGATCGGCCTCTACTGAATAGTTTGGTTCAGTTTCGACCAAATGACCAAATGGAAGATCGGGATCTGGTACCGCAGAGATCAACAGCTTGGTATAAGGATGTTGTGGGTTGGTGAGGATCGCTTGAGTGTCTCCCCATTCAACTATTTGGCCTTTGTACATCACTGCAGTTTCTTCTGCGATGTAGTGCGCGGTCGCAAGATCATGAGTGATGTAGAGAAAACCGATACCAAGATCTTTTTTCATTCGTTGCATCAGATTCAGTACACCTAGGCGGATTGAGACATCCAACATAGAGGTTGGCTCGTCTGCCAGTATCACTTCTGAGCCGACTGCGAGGGCGCGCGCTAAATTCACACGTTGGCGCTGGCCGCCACTCAGCTCATGAGGATATTTACCTAAGGTGTCCGGCGCGAGTTCCACCAGCTCAAGCAATTCTTGCAGGCGTGCAGGGATATCACTATCGCGCTTTACTTGTTTATGGATCTTCAAAGGACGAGTTAAGTGATGCTCGATGGTATGAGTTGGGTTAAGTGAACCAAACGGATCTTGAAAGACCATTTGAACTTTACTGCGATAATCGAGTAATTCTTTACGACTGTGGATGTCATTGATATTTTTGCCACGATAGAGGATCTCACCACTTGTCGCAGGGTAGACCTTAGTCATTAAGCGGGCACAGGTACTTTTACCACAGCCTGATTCGCCCACTAAAGCGAGCGTGCGGCCTTTGTGGATGTCAAAGCTGACGCCTTGTAAGGCTTTAAAGCGCTCAACAGAAGAGAAACCACCGCCAATGGTGAACTCCTTCACGACGTTGTTGAGTTGAATGATTGGTTCGCTCATGCCATTGCTCCTTCAGTCGAGTGCTTCCCTTCATGGATGTTCGGGAAAGAGGCCCATAATTTTTGGGTATACGGATGTTGTGGGTTATTGCGGATCTGTTTTGAGCTGTTCACTTCAACGATTTCGCCATGGCGCATGATCGCGATACGGTTACACAATTGGCTCATCAGCGCCAAGTCGTGGGTGATAAACAGGACTGAGAAACCAAATTCTTCACGCAGTTGATAGATTTGCTGCAAAATCTCACGTTGTACCACCACATCCAATGCGGTCGTGGGTTCGTCCATGACGATCAGCTTGGGATTGAGCGATAACGCGATCGCAATCACTAAGCGTTGGCGCATGCCACCACTGAATTGATGGGGATATTCAGACAGACGATCACGAGGAATATTGACCAAATCGAGCAATTGCTCGGCGCGTTTGGTCGCTTGCTCTTCGTTCATGCCACGGTGATGACGAAGTACGTCAGCAAATTGTTCTTTGATTGGAAGCACAGGGTTGAGAGAGTTCATGGCGCTTTGGAAAACCATGGCGATCTCACTCCAGCGGATTGCACCAATCTCTTTATCCGAAAGTTTCAGCAGATCACGACCTTCAAAGTGTATTTGTCCTGCTGAGATAAAGGCTGGCGGCTTATGTAAACGGTTAATGGCAAAAGCAATGGTACTCTTACCACAGCCTGATTCACCCGCTAGGCCAAAGATTTCACCTTTGCCAATATCAAAACTGACCGATTTTACGGCGTTAAAATCGCCAGTATCGGTAATGTAGTCAACGCATAAGTTGCGAATTTTAATGATGGGGTCAGCATGAAAAGCATGCTGAAGAGCTTGGTCACTCATAACGATTCTCATATGATAAAGATAATGATTATCATTAACTCTTAATTCGATCGAGAAAAGAAGTCTGGTATAAAAGAGTGAAGCTGGTCGTAAAATAGTCGCAAAAACCCTTGGGAAGAACGAAAGGATTTAATCGAAGTAATGGTGATTATTTGTGCTTGAGATGATCTAGAACAAAGGGAGTATTTTCAGCGGAGCCTTTAACTGTACTGCGCAATTTCATTAGGCGCAAAATAAAAAAAGCCGATTTTCATATCTCTGTTTTGAACTATTAGCGATATCACATTCCCGAACGAATCTACTTAACAAGCTAGGGTTCAGTTTGCTAAAGATTAGGGCGTCCCTAGCATGGTTTGTTCGGAGGTTTCCTATGTCCATCAATTCTATCGACCATGATGAAATGACAAGTATTGCAAATAAGTGGGACTTCACGGAAGAAGTTGAATCGTTAAAGCCAGTGACAGTTGTCAAAACTGCCCAAGCGCGTCGCCGCATCGAAATGTTGCGTGAGATTCGTGAAAGTGGCTTAACCATTGAAGAAGCAAAGGAACTGGGCTTACTTCACTAAGTCGTTAATTGCATATACTTGTAAACAGGGTGGCTAATCTATAAGCCACCCTTTGTTGTTTTTGATCTGACCACTGTTTTCTTCTCTCAACATTGCGCTCTTATGTGCTATATTTCCGCTTTGTATTTTTTTTTGTTCGAGATCTTACTATGTCGGTGAATTTGTCGCTGCTACCCGCAGATGAAAAAAATAAGGTTGAGCTAGATAAGCAAGCCTCATTTTTAGTGTGGAAGCTTCGAGAGGCGAAATCTGGCCCTGAAGAGATAGTACAACAGGCGAACCAACTGGTTGATGAAGCAGAACGCACTTGGTTTATGCAAAGTGTTGAGAAATACAAACGAATGATGGGCATCGCGTGACCCAAAGCAAATGAGGCGAAATTGAAAAGCCCTCATTTTTTGCTAGAATCCCTCGCGTTAAATTGAAATTAGAGAGAACATCCCAATGGGAAGAAGTTTTGAAGTGCGCAAAGCCTCTATGGCGAAAACTGCAGGCGCAAAAATTAAAGTTTATTCCAAGTACGGTAAAGAAATTTACATGAGCGCCAAAAACGGCGGTTCAGATCCAGACATGAACTTGTCACTACGTCACTTGATCACGAAAGCGAAAAAGGACCAAGTTCCTGCGCACGTTATCGAGAAAGCGCTTGATAAAGCAAATGGCGGCGGCGGTGAAGATTACCAACCAGCTCGTTACGAAGGTTTCACTCCTGGTGGCGCTAGCGTGATCGTTGACTGTCTTACTGACAACGGCAACCGTACGTTCCAAGATGTTCGCCAATGCTTCGTAAAAACAGGCGCTAAGATTGGTGTTGCGGGTACGGTATCTCACATGTTCGATCACCAAGCTGTATTCCAGTTTAAAGGTGAAGATGAAGAAGCAGTACTTGAAGCCCTAATGATGGCGGATTGTGATGTTGCTGATATCGAACTAGAAGATGGCGTGATCACAGTTTACGCACCAAACACTGAGTTCTTCAAAGTGAAAACAGCACTAGCAGCTGAATACCCAGAGCTAACGCTAGACGTTGAAGAAATCACGTTCGTACCTCAAACGTACACAGAAATCTCGGCAGATGACCAAGAGAAATTCCAGAAGTTCCTAGACCTTCTAGAAGACTGTGATGACGTTCAACAGGTTTACCACAACGCTGAAGTTTAATCTTTCGCGCTGAATTGGTATAAAAAAGGCTTCGCACTGCGAAGCCTTTTTTGTAAATAGATTTTGAAGGCACTTATATGGACAATGATTCTTCTATTTGAAGTCATTTCCTTGGTGAGCGAAGTTTACTCACAATATTGCTCCTCATACTCGAGAGGAGTATACGTCGAACCATCAAGAAGGCGGTTATAAGCCAAATATGCCATAGTGCGCGCTTTGGTGTTGTAGGTAAACGCAACAATTGTTCTCGATGTATCAATTATGTCATCAACTGACATTCCTAGAAACGCTTTACAGGCGATAACCTTGTCATATTTTCGGCTGATTTCCCAAGCTATTCTGGCGTTTGCATCACTCTTATCACTAAAGTCATAATTTAAGTTTTCTTGTTGATAACGAGCATTTTGCTTCAGTACATTGCGAATCGGCTCTGTGACCTCCAAAGCGTTGATAAAGGCTTCAATGTCATCTCGTATTCCATCATTGTTTTCATCAGGACCGACTAACGAGTCATTCCGATCAAGCAGATGATCGAAGTTTTCATAGATAACGTTAAACTGCTCGTCGATGGTTGCTTGAGATTTCAATTCTTCAATGAGCTCAGCTGTTTTATCTATCACTATTGGACGCGTTGGCTGTGGATTCTGAGTCTTTTCCTCCGATTCAATATTACATCCGACGAGGAACAATATAAAAAATGTAGAGAGCTTATTCATATCGACATCCTATTAATAGTGTAATAGGGCAGAAAATATGGTTATTTTTATAACGGTTCAATGTAATCAGTAAGAACACGCCATATTGATTATGGAAGTTAGAGTGAAGCAAAAAACTTACAGACAAATGTTTGGAAAAGTCTTATTTGTAAGATGTTGATTGAGATGGGCTCACTATGATGAACTGCCAAACGATTCAATTTTCCAGTATGTCACGTCGCAGATGGTTTTAGAATCTTGCCTAGACACGCGTTTGTTTGAAAAGTAGGGGCGAGTTATTGCCAGGCTGTTTAAGATTAATGATATGGGGCGTTAATGGCTTAATCATGCTTCTTACCTTGATGGAATTGTTTGTCAGTTTACAGTGTAAAGGTAATTAACATACTGAAAATAAAAAATAATATTCAGTTATCGTTAGTTGCATGCCATCTGTCTTCAGCGTTAAAGTGATAGAAATATGAAGGTAAGGTTTATAAAAAACCACTAAATTCAGCCTCTTCTGACAAACGCAGATCAATAAATTGTGTTTGTTCTGACGTAATTGGCTCAAACACTTCTAATATTAGAAGACGATATCTGATTCGTTGAATAAGGAAGAAAGATGAATAAAACACTATTAATTCTAAGCAGTGCTGTTTTCGTTCTAGCGGGTTGCCAAGATGAAGCGCCAGAAAAGCCTCTCGCACAAGCCCCTGCGGAGCAAGTGACGGAAAATGTGACCGTTGATGTTACCGATGGTGTTCAAACGATATCACAAGCAAGCTCGACCTTGTCTGAAGCCAGTAGCAGCGTTGTAAGACCAGAGGAAGCGGTCAGTTCTGCGGAAGGTCGTTTGCAGCATAGTGCGCGCAATTCTCTTGATTGGGAAGGTTTATACATCGGCACATTACCATGCGCAGATTGTTCAGGTATCGCAACGTCATTAACGCTTAATTTTGATGGTACGTACGAGTACGATCAAAACTATCTTGGTAAAGGCAAAGAAGGCGAATATAAATCAAGCGGTGAGTTTATTTGGAACAGTAAGGGTGACACTGTCACGCTCTCTAAGGAAGATGGCTCACTACAGTTCTTTGTGGCTGAAAACGCCCTTATGATGCTGGATGTTGATGGTAATAAAGTCGAAGGCCCGATGGCAGACAATTACACATTAGTACAACAAGAATAATGGGTGATTGACGAGTGTTTTTATTACACTCAATCGCTTAAATTCGATAGACGATAAAATCTTAAAAGCAGCCTGTGGGCTGCTTTTTTCTTGTCTCATCGATAGAGCTGTGCCCCTGTGTTCTATGGCTCGAAAGGGTGAAGTTATATTGACAACGTATTAGCAAAGTAACATTAGCCAAAACACAGAAAAACATTACAATACGCCGGATTTTATAATGACGGCGGAATGATCCTTGAAACTGAGCAAAAGATTAAAGCACCTTGATCAAATGGTAGGCAGTGGTTATAGCCATATTTGGGATTGCTGCTGTGATCATGGTTTCCTTGGTATGACATTACTGTCGCGTCAGGCCGCAGAACACGTCCATTTTGTCGATATCGTACCGAAATTGATGCAAGAGCTTACCGCGAATCTACAACGCTTTTACCCACATTCTATCTCCCAATGGCATACGCACTGTATTGATGTTGCTACCTTGCCATTACAACAGTATCAAGGCCGACACTTGGTGATCATTGCTGGAGTGGGTGGGGATCTGATGATGCAATTTGTTGAGCAGATTTATACGACTTTCCCCCAGCTGACAATCGATTTTCTATTGTGTCCCGTTCATCATCATTACGCGCTACGACAAACGTTGATTAAGCTTGATTTTAGTTTGTATAAAGAAACGCTAGTGGAAGATAACCAGCGTATTTATGAGATCCTGCTAGTGTCTTCAGCGCCTGATAAGACACGTAAGATCCATGCTGTTGGTGAGTTCATTTGGCAACCTCATTGCGAAGAACAATCTCTTGTGGCAACTAAATATCTGGCTAGGACTCTCGAGCACTATCGCCGAATGCAACAAAGCAAAGACGTTGCTCATATTGTTCATGCTTATCAGGCGGTCACTATTGAATATGCAGAGGTTGACTGAACGATGTCGTTGCATAGTGAAGTAAAATTTTGATTTGCTGATAAATTACTTTGATATTTTTGATCTCAGCGCCCAGCTCCCAGTTTACCTCTTCGGCTGGGCTCGTTTAAAACACGAGTACCCGAAAAGCGATGCCTTTCGTGGTCTTGCCCATGATGTTTTCCCTATTGTGATTCAGTAAATGTTGAAGTGATGGTTGATTGAATTGGCATGTACTCATAGTAACTATCATTTTTGCACATATTAATTGAAGTGCTGAATTGAAGCAGCATAGACGGTAATATTGTTGATATCAGACGAGTTTTTTGTTGGATGTGCTTTAATTTAGCTGGGCCTCACTATAGATTACGGCCTACAAAGAAGTACAACTTATCAGTGATAAAACCCATACGATAACAAGCAACGCTCGTCATGGCTTACATACTTATAAGATCAGTTTAAAACGTTAATGTTACTAGGAGTAAATAGATGGAATGGTATCTTGCAGTATTAAAAAAATATGCCGTATTTAGTGGTCGTTCAAGACGTAAAGAATATTGGATGTTTTTTTTAATTAACCTTATTTTTACCTTACTACTAGGGTTCGTTGATGGACTTTTAGGTACGGTTGTATTGGGCTTTGTTTATAGCTTAGCGGTACTAATTCCAAGTATTGCTGTGGGTGTTCGCCGTTTGCACGATACTGGACGCTCAGGCTGGTGGTTATTGATTAGTTTGATCCCAATCATCGGTATTGTGGTTCTGATTTACTTCATGGTGGGCGACAGTGCACCAGGCCATAACGAGTACGGTCCAAATCCAAAAGGTTCGGATGGCATGTTTATCTAGTTATGTGATTTTGCATCATAGATTAGTATGAAAAAGGCGAGCTGATGCTCGCCTTTTTCATTTGAAGTGCACGACTAAATCGGTTGGCGTCATTTACACCGTAAAACGGTCAACCAAGTCATACAACTCATTTGCACGGCTATTGAGGGTTTGACTACCAGCGCGGTTTTCGTTGGCTAATTTCGCTGATTGAGAGCTCTGATCGGAGATAATGACGATTCGCTCGGAGATCTCTTGGCCGACTAAACTCTGCTCTTCAGTGGCTGTGGCGATCAGTGCGTTCATGTCCATGATGGTATCGATAGAATGTTGGATTTTAACCAACGCTTCGGCAGCGGCATTGGCTTCTCCAACAGTATCTGAACTTCGAGACTGGCTCGATTCCATCGCTTTAACCGCATCATCAGACGCAGATTTGAGCTGTTCGATCATTTTGTGAATCTCACCTGTGCTTTGTTGAGTGCGGCTGGCCAGATTACGAACCTCATCTGCCACTACAGCAAAGCCACGTCCTTGTTCGCCTGCACGAGCGGCTTCAATGGCGGCATTTAAGGCCAATAAGTTGGTTTGCTCTGCAATGTCCTGAATGACTTCCAGTGATGAGGAAATATTTTGTACATCGCCTTCTAAACGAGAAATCACTTGTGTCGCTCTTAGCACTTCATCAGCTAAAGCTTCAACTGACGCAGCGGCAGAGTTGACGATTTGCTGCGCTTCTTTGGCATTGTCATCGGCTTCTCTCGCAGAATCCGCCGCTTGGCTTGCGTTACTGGAAATCTCTTGAGCGGTGGTGGTCATCTCTGTCATCGCGGTGGCCACCTGCTCTGTTTCTTCGCGCTGGCCAGTTGCCAGTTGATCCACTTGAGCGGCGCGGTTTGACATGTTGGTGGTTTCACTGACCACTTGCACGCCCACTTGGCTGACACTGCTGATAATGTTCTGCAGGCTGACTACAAACGCATTAAAGTTACTGCTTAGGCGGGCAAACTCAGGGGCTTTGAATGCTTCCATTCGGGCGGTGAGATCGGCATCGCCATTGGCAAAGGATTGAATTGAACGATCAAACTGTTCAAGTGGGCTCATGATGGTGCGATTGACAGCAACGGCGAAAATCGCCACAAGAGCGGCAATGGCTAAACAGAAGGTAGCAATAGCGGTGAGCGTGCTTTCCAGCGCTTCATTTGAGCGCTGGTTCATCTGAGCGACAACGGCATCTATGTCGTCGGTGTAAAAACCCGTCCCCAGCATTAAATCCCATTCAGGGATAAAAATCGAATAGCTGAGTTTAGGCAGTGCGACGGTTTCGCCCAATTTAGGGAAATAGTAGGTGGTGAAGGCGCCTGTTTTCGAGTTTTTGATCAGATCGCGAATTAAGTAATTACCCTTTTGATCTTTTAGGTCGATGTAGTTTTTACCAATGCCGTCGGTGTTTTTCCCAACCACGACGCGTATCCCTTTAGAGTCGTAGCCAAAAATGTAGCCGGATTGACCATATTCTAATTCTCTAAGCGTTGGTAAGGCTTCTTCAAGCGAAGCTCCGCGATCAAGGAAAGGTTGAATCGAGGATTTTGCCATTTGTAGATATGCGGTGAGCTCGTTTTGTTTCATCTCCATCATATTGTTGCGAGTCGCTTCGACTTGCTGCGCTGTTAGCGCCGTGGTTTTATAATAGGCCACACTCATCATACCGATGGCCATCAGCAACAAGGGAACAATTGATAAAATATAGAGTCGTTTTCTTATTGTTAGATTCATACTATTTCCTGCACTAATTTTTTAAATCCATTTTGACTTGATAGACAAATTTGTAAGTAATTGTTTATTAAGTAGCAAAGATGTTAACAGATTTATCGGCAAAGAAATGTGAAACTTAAATGTTTTAGATTTAATAATTGATGTAAATTATCTTTGTTTGATGTTGATCTACGGTTTAATTAATGTTGTGCAATTTATCGTCATTCTTGATCGCTATGATGCAGATAGCGATGCCAATTGTGACTGATGGTTTGGAATTGATAACGGCAGAATTGTTTTCTTTCGCTGAGGTAGTCCTTTTCAACTTCATCAAGTAGCGCGGCGTGTTTTTCAGTATCGCTGCCGTAGACGAGACAGAGTGTAGAAAAGTAGCGTTGTAAATCAAAACTATGCTCATCAATATACTCCCCCCAATCGTAATAATCCGGTCTCTGCTGAGATTCAAAGGCAAACATATCGGCGGCACTGATGGCCGCATCATCTCCTCCTTCGACATATTCAATCATCATGATGGCGGCAAAGTTATCGACCGCATCTTCCTCTTTGCCTAAAATCGGGATATTCCGGTCAGCAATATAGGCGTGACCACCTTCGTGCAATAAAGTATGTAAAAGCGTATCGATGGTGCCTAGTTGGGCAGAACGGCCAAACTTTTCTTGATAATTGTTGCTGATAAAATATTGCAGAGCCTGCTGGTAAAACTCGTAGGGTATGTGGATTGTATGAGTGTCTGGATCATAGAGTGGCCCTTCCTCACTACCATATTGCACCGTCAAGCGTTGGCTAAATGGAAAGTATTGATTGGCAAGTTCGGCGAACAATTGATTTATCTGGCTTTCTTCTATTGCCGATTGTGCTTGGCGAGCTGCGGGATTTGTGGGCGAAAGGTATTGGAATTCAACCGTCTCTAATGCTGAACTTAGTGGGCTGAAAAGTACGGCAACAGAAAAGAATAAAGTAGAATATTTTTTCTTCATCATGAGGTGGCTCAGTCTCTTAAATGTGTTGCTTTTAGGCTAGCACAATAAATTGTCTCTTTTCGTGTCGTGCACTGGTATTATTTGTTCTACGGAAGGAGTGATACCTATGCTATACTCCGCGCCCTCAAAATATGAAGAGTTGATCACCATGACTATCAAACAAGACATCCAGAAGCTAACTAACCGTATTGATACTTGCCGCCATAAACTTGATGCTGCTAAGTCTCGTGGTGATCAAGCTATGATCAGTAAATTTACGGATGACTTAGAAGCGTTAACGAAGAAGCAGGCATCACTAAAAGGTAAGCAAACCTACGATCTTAATAAAGAGCGTAAAGAGCTGCAAGATATGCCGTTCTACCGTGAAATCACGAAAGAAGAACAAGCGGACTTAGGTAAGCTTAAAAAGTCAGTGAAAGGACTGGTACTTGTTCACCCGATGACCAAAATGGGTAAACAGCTTCGTATCGAAGTGATGACGGGTTTTGCACCGAAGAAATTCTAAAAACAGCGCCGAGTAAGGCGCTTTTTTTTCATCGAAAGTTAGCTTTATGACGAATTTGGTGATTCATTATCGATTGCTTTTGTCATACGCATGGCATCCTTACGTTTATGTATATCCAACTTCTTATAAACGCGATAAATGTGCGATTTAATCGTACTCTCTGATAGAAACAGTTGCTTCGCAATTTGTTTGTTGGAGAGCCCAGCGGCAACGTGATCAAGGACTTGACGCTCTCGAGTGGTCAAGCTGTTGTACATCGCACAGCGCAAAAGGCTTGGATCACGCTTTATCTGCACCAATTTTTCTAAACACTTCCTCGGTAGCCATAACCCTCCGTTAAGAATATAACCGACACTTTGATGCAAATGATGGATTGGTGAGGTATTAATCAAAATCCCTTTGAGTGAATGCCAGTAGAGAAAGGGTTGCTCCAGTTGCGCTTCAGGTGTGTTGTGCACGAGGACGCCAACGCCAAGCAGATCAAAATTAGGCATCTGGTTTGTTTGCATCAGTGGTTCTATGTGCTCGAAATCAAGCAGAACTAGCTCGGTCTGTTGGTCATTGGTCGTCGTAGCCAGTAAGGGGTGGGGAATGGTCGAAACATTGATATCCAACTCATCATGAAGTTGCCGTTCCATTAAGCCTGAGTGCAGATTTTTATCAGACAATATCACCACGTGCTTTTTAGCCATCACTCACAGCTCCTCGACGCAACTTCTAAGTAAACCCTAATTATGCCCTTGTTCTGAGCAAGGTTTAAAATCAAGTATATTCAAAATCCGAGTATGAGAGCGATAATTCAAACGATGTCATCATCAAACTACCATGAACGGTTAGTAGGTAAGTTTAGGTGATAAAAAAATAATTGATTCTTTTGTCATTATTTTACGTATAAGCCGCTGAAATTAGCCGATAGTGAAGGTAACGGAGTCAATCTTGTCCTCAATGGCATTAAAAATTGCTGATATTGTCCTAAAAAGTATGAGGCTAAAATTAGGTCAAATTGCACAAGCATCTTCATACTTCATTCCATTTTCCCCTCGCGTTTTATTGTAATGCATTGTTAATAAACATAATTAATCAGGTGCATATCATGGATTTTTCTCCTTTTCGCGGCCTAGAATTTTTAAGTCTCATTTTTGAGAATTTCAACGTCAATCTCCTACCTATACTTCGGTTGCTTCACAGCACAAACATCAAATTCAGACACGGATACACAACGGAGTGAAAGGTTATGAATCTTAAAAAAACAGGTATGGCAATTGCGATTGCAACGTTCGTTATGAGTGGTTCTGCATTGGCTGGTTATGGCTACGGCGGTGGTGGTGACTCGACCGAACATAATGACTTTTTAAGTCACAACAATACTAATATCGGCGCGGGCAATGATAACAATGGTAATGGCGCGGGTAATGATGGTAATACGCTGACATCGAATAAGGGTGGTGGTGACGATAACAACAAAACGTGGAAAAACAGTGGCAATACGAAAACTAAAACAACGACCGGTGGCGGAGACGATAACAATAAAACGTGGAAGAACAGTGCCAATACCACAACAACTACTACGACAACCAATACGTTGAACAAACATCAGCTAAGCATGGAAGTCGATATGGTGGTGGCGAAATCGGATCTTGATGGTCATATCTCAAATGTTTCGGTTGAGTATGGCGAGGCTGGATCAATGTATCGTCGCGGTTGCGGTAAATGTGCTGGCGCTGGCGTGAATGTTCGCAATTCAAACTCAATTGATGGTTTTGCAAGTGCTGCGGGTATTACCACCATTGGTCAAAATGCGGGTGCGGCGTCACTAGTGCAACAATCTGTTGTGACTAACGCTTCTGTCCATACGAAGTAACTCTGGAGAATGTCATGCGCTTAGCACTAATCGCACTAAGTATGTTGCTCGCTGTCAACGCTTATGCTGATGATCTTGTGCTGGCTGACGACTATGAGCTATCCAATGATGTTATGGATAGCTCGCGAGGTGGTCAGTACACCATAGATTTAGATAGTGTGACAGCGTCTTCGGAAATTGTGGGTTTGAGTGAAGGCAATATTGCAAACAACACGATCAACGGTGGTAACGTCATTGCAGCGGGTGCTTTAGCAACCAGCTCTGGCGTCACCAGCGTGATTCAAAACACCGGCAATAATGTGCTGATCCAAAACTCAATGGTCGTTAACCTGACACTGAAATGATATGGTTTTTTGGCGAACAGTAATATTGGGGATGCTGGTTTTATCCGCATCCTCCCATGCGTTAGATTACATGCCCAGCCGAGGTGTATTCTCGGTGCCGGTTAAAAGCTACAAAGAAATGTTGTTTGGCGACGTTGTTCGCCAACAGTATGATTTTAGCTGTGGTTCGGCGGCGGTCGCATCTCTTCTAACCTACCATTACGATAACCCAGCAGATGAAAATACGATTTTCAAAGTAATGTTTGAGAAAGGTGATCAAAGTAAGATCAAAAAAAGCGGTTTTTCATTACTAGATATGAAACTGTACTTGGAATCTCTAGGTTATCAAGCGGATGGATTTAATGTACCACTCGAAAAGATGCGCGAGCTTGGTGTTCCGGGTATTACCTTGGTCAACTTTGATGGCTACATGCATTTTGTGGTGATTAAAGGCATGAACAATCACTCAGTGATTTTGGGTGATCCTTCGCGTGGAACAATACAGATGAGATATGAGAAATTTTCTCAGTACTACTCTGGTATTGTGTTGCTTATTCGTAACCATCTCAACATTGCACAGAACACTTATATTTCTGATGACAATTACACATTGTACGCGCCTTCGCCGGTTGAATCGGGAATCAGCCGAGATTCATTAGGCGTATTTAGCATTACACTGCCCGGAAGTGGGGAGTATTAACAATGTTTAGAACACTTTGGTTGGTCGGCGTAATAGGGGTTTGCTTTAGCGGGCAAGCCTATGCTGCGACCTATCAACTTAATCAACTCGTACCTTTACAAGAGCACGAGCTCTCGAACTATCGTGGAGGTTTTAAATTCAATGATGATTTTATGGTCAATATTGGGTTAAGCATCCGTACATCCATTAATGGAGAAATGTTATTTACCAATCACATTGCGAATTTGACGATTCAAAACGGTCGCCTTACTGCGCGACAACAAAGGGTGGCTCCTACTACGACCACGGTTGTACAGGTAGGAGGAGGAAACTCAATAGCACTGCCGGTGAGTACGGTCACACCATTACCTGCTAATGACGAGCCCGAAGCGTTGCAAGCGAATGCTCAGCAAGTTGACGTATCGCCAGTTAACGGGCTAGAAGCGAATGAATCGCAAAGCCTTGAACCTCAAAGCCCTGAACCTCAAGTCAATGTGAGCCAAGTCGTTGCACCATTACCTCAAGTGAATCAAACATCCATCACCAGTATCATTCAAAATTCGTTGGATAATACCGTGTTAGGCTTTGATACCGTCATTAATATTGATGCTCAGGTTGGGGGAGTGATGAAACAAATTGAGCGTAGTAACAAGTTACAACAAGCGCTTCAATTCAGTTTTCAGTAACGGTTAGAACACTTAAAGTGCCAGCTCTCTTATGAGGCTGGCACTTTATATTGATTGAAATTGATGATTTAAAATGAGAAAGGCACACGCACGTTGAGCTGAAAGTCGGGCGTATCTTCGGTTAAGCCTGCTTGCGCGCTGATGTTAACTGAGCTCGTCGGGCTAAATGCATAATTTACGCCAAAAGTCATCGAGTCAAGTTGCAGCAATTTTGCTTCATCATCCGTTCTTCCATCGACTTTACTCTTGAGGATCGTTTGGTGGCTAAAGCCGATCGATAGCGATAAATCGGGATTGATCGCAAACCCGAGCCCAGCGCCAAGAGATATTGTGTCACCGAGATCGATTTCTGCCGATTGCCCGTCAAAATCTACATCGTCTTTAATGTTATAAATATAAGAAGCACTGGCGAAAAGTACCGCTGGATCGGTCGGATAAATCATCGAAATACCGGGCTCGATACTCCAAAATCCCGATCCTGTTGGGGCGTCTTTGAGTGCATTGGTACGCGGATCGACGTCGATATCATAAGGGGACTTACCCGTATCCGATTTTATCCGTAGGCTACCAACCCAGTAAGGTGTGGTCTCAAAGTTAAATTGGTGTCGAATGGCAAACTCAATATCTCCCAATCCTCCGCCATCTAAATCGCTGTTAATGGTTTCATCTGCTGCGCCATCTTGAATCGGTCTCACCGATATTTGATCGTTGCGATAGACAAAGGGTAGGCGGATTTCTATTTCAGTATCGTTGGTTAAGCCATAACGCCCTGTTAAGCCGGCAGTGATGGTGGTGCGATCGGAATCACTCACTTCAATGCGGCCAATAATAAGAGTAGGGAGCACGGTGTAGCCGATGATATTGACTTTATTAGAGGAGTTTTGTGAGTAGTTGAGTGACGCTTCTACGCCAAATTGTCCTTTTGGCGTTAAAACCCCCGGTCGTTCAATCACATCGGCAACAGTTTGTGCTCGTTTGGCCTCTTCAGGCGCTTGATGATTGTCAGCCAAAATGTCAGGTGAGAAAAGCAGAAATGGCAGCGAAAGTATCAGAGGTTTTGTCATTATTGTGTCCCTATTTATTATTTGTCCCTCTCTTAGATAGGACAGCAATAGGATTATTGCCACTGTTGGTACACGGAATTTTTACCGCTTAAATTAAAGGAAGTAAGCAATTATCGCGATGGCTTGGTTTTAGCCACTTGATATATAGGGTTAATAATTAAAGTAGCGCACGTAAGCGCATTTCACGCTGTTGCCTATACGTACTTTTTTCATACTTATAGCCCTTCACTTTCTCAAAAGTGAGACTGATTAATCTAAAGCGAATTTCTCCCGCTCATCATTTGCCAAGAGCATCGGTATCGCAATAGAGCCAATCATCGAAGATCAAAAAAGCGCTTATCGAAATAAGCGCTTTTTGGGTTGAGCATAGAGAGGGAGGTGGTCTCTCAAATTAGACCAGAATAATTTTCACCCCTGCTTCTACCAGCGATTGCAGCGTTTCTTTATCTGCAGCCTCATCGGTGATCAGCGTATCAAGCTGCGAGGCACATGCCAGTAGCTTACCGCCATGTTTGCCAATCTTAGAGCTATCCATGAGAGCAATTAAACGATCGCCGTATTCGAGCAGTTTTTTCTCGGCCATATAAACCAAGATATCAGAGGTATAAACCCCCGCTTTGGTGATACCAGTTCCAGTAAAGAAAACAAAGCGGCTGGAGTGTTCATCGGCTGATTCAGCATCTGGTGAAATCGTAATGTGACGCTCTGGCAGATACTGACCACCTAAAATGATCAAGCTAGGGTGATTGGCTTGAATTAATTGATAAGCAAGCGGCATAAAGTTGGTGATCACTTGGATGTTATGTCCGGCCAAATGTTCACCCATTAAAAAGGTGGTGTTGCTACCACTGACAATCACACTGTCATTTTCTTCACAAAGATCGGCTGCTGCACGCGCGATGCGCACTTTGGCATCGTAGTTGTCAATGTCCATTTCTGCCGGAATGAAGTGAGAGGTCGCGTGGGCGCTGCTTACTTGCTCATCATGACGAATTGCTTCGGCACCATTGCGCATCTTAGTCAGTCGACCTTCTTCTGCCAACTTAGTGATATCTCTGCGTGCAGTAGAAAGAGAGATATCAAGCATTTCAACATAGTCATTAGTACTGATGTAAGTATGGTTTTCTAAATACTCCAGCAATCTTCTATGACGTTGCACTTCATTCATAACTAAGCCCTTGATTTTTATGTTTGGTTTATTTTGACCGAATTTGACGTTTTGAGCAAATAAAAATTCATTATGACGTTTTTTGATTTTTAAATGACCTGAATTTGTGATCTTTAGCTGGTTTTTAGTCATAAAAAGTCATAAATGACTTTACGTGACGCCATTTGGTCATTTATAGTCATTTCGAGTCACAAAGAGTCATTGGAGGCCAAGGTGAAGTATCAAGCAATCATTATTGATTTAGATGGAACGCTACTGAACGACCAACATCAGATCAACGCGAATAATATTGATGCGATAAAGCTCGCACTGCGTGAAGGTTATCAAGTCACACTTGCCAGTGGTCGTCCTCATAATTTGATGCTGCCTTATGTCAACCAGTTGGGAGTGACTGCTCCCATTATTTGTTGCAACGGTGCTTACCAATATGATCCAGTGAAACAACGTGTTAACCACAGCACCATTATTGAAACCGAGCAACTTACTCAATTGCTCGACATGCTCAATCTTGGTCAGTTCTACTTCACTATCTATGCACAAAACGGCATTTATGCCACGCAAGAGTCAGCGCATTTCCTTGGCTTGAAAAAGCAGATGGAGATGAATAATGCACAAGGTGAGATTGCCATCATTAAGGCGGTAGAAGCGCTAACAGCGCACTGTGGTGATGTGTACAAAGTATTAGTGTCGAGTGATGACAAAATCGCACTTTGTCAATTGCGCGACACCCTAACAAGCAGCCTGCAAGCTGACCTTTCTGCGCCAAACAAACTGGATATTACCGGTTTAGGTGTCAATAAAGGTCAAGCAACGCTGTGCTGGTTGAATCAGCAAAATATCGCTCCTAAACAAACCATCGCATTTGGTGACGGCGACAACGATGCAGAAATGTTCCGTATTGTTGGTGAACCCGTAGCGATGGCAAATGCAAGCCCTGCTTTGCGCGGCTTAGCCAACCTCATTGTTACAGATAATAACGGTTGCGGCATTGGACAGTATCTCAGACTGGTTGTGTCTGAAGGTCAACACTCTTGCCAACACTCATTTAGCTATTAAGGAAATATCATGAAAAAAGTAAAAATTGCAGCAGGTCTAGCACACGTAGATTACGGTCACATCGCTGACGTCGTAAAAGAAGTGTCTGATGCAGGTGCAGACTACATCCACTGTGATGCAGCTGATATGCACGATCTGAAAAACATGCAGCTAATGGGTGGCCACCAAATCGTTGAAGGTATTCGTCAATACACGGACAAACCAATCGAAGTACACGCTTACTTCAAAGATTGTGACCGTCTATTCGTAGAGAAAATCGCGAAAGCGGGTGCAGACATGCTGATCCTTCCTGCGGAAAACTTCCTAGGTGCACCACTGGCGTACATGATGAAGTACTGCCGTGACTACAACATGAAGTTTGGTCTAACAGTGGGCTGTTTCACCCCTGTTTCTTTCGTTAAAGAAGCGATTTACTACCTAGACCGTCTACACATTGTTATCCACGGCGTGAACAACGATGAGTGGCTATGGCGTGAATCTGCAATTGAAATGATTCGTGAAGCGCGTCAGTTGATCAACGAGCGTAACCCGAACTGTGAGCTATGTGTGGATGGTGGTATCCGTAACCACAACCTAGAAGCGCTACTAAAAGAAGACATCGACGTCATGGTTGCTTCTACTAACATCTTTGGTCACAAAGACGGTATCACTGCAGGTGTTCACGATTTCCGTGAAGCACTAGATAAAGCAGAAGAAGCCGTTGCCGCTGAAAAAGCATAATTAAACTAAAAACGGTGTCGAGCTGAATCACCCTCAATATGCTCCGGCTCGGCACCAATCAAGGATTTACCATGACACATTTCAATCACTACCAACCGACTAAGCTGAGCTTTGGCCCGGGCAATGTGAACCAAATTGGTCAAATGGTTGCACAATACGGCCGCCGCTGCCTTGTGGTATCGGAACCTATTTTTGATGCAGTAAAACCTGCTTATGAGCGCATTTTTGCGCTACTTGCTGAGCAACAAATCGAAGTGACTCACTTTGATGGCGTGGTACCAAACCCACCAACAACCGTTGTTGAACTTGGTCGCCAAGTTGGTGTTGCCGCGGGCTGTGATGTGGTACTTGCTATCGGCGGTGGTTCATCGATCGATACGGCGAAAATCATTGCAGCAACGATGAATGTTGACACTATCGATTGGGCACATTGGTTTGCTAATTACGATTCACCATTTGGTGATGTTAAAGCGCTACCAGCTCCAACGATGCCATTAATTGCGATTCCAACCACGTCAGGTACGGGTTCGCAAGTCACGCATGCAGCGGTGATCACTGATTTAGAAAGTCACTCAAAACTGACTTTGTTCCATCCAGAGTTTTACCCATGTGAAGCGATTATTGACCCTGAGTTGATGCTAACTCTGCCACCGCGCATGACAGCAATGACCGGTTTTGATGCTTTTTCGCATGCGTTTGAATCATACACTGGAACAAAACCATCACCATTAGTGGATAGCCTAGCGCTAGAAGCAATGAAGTTGGTGGTCGAAAACCTACCACATGTGGTGGCCAACGGTTCTGATCTTGAAGGTCGTTGTCGATTAGCGACAGCGGATACTTTGGGCGGGATCTCGCTGGCAAATGGCGGTGCAGGTGCACCACACCCACTGGGTGAGATTTTAGGTAGTAGCAAAACCAACTTGCCACACGGCTTAACGTTGGCGGTGGTCTACCCAGCTTATGTTCAACTGCAATGGCGTAAACAGCCAGAGCGTTATGCCAAAGTAGCGGAATTATTTGGTGCCGTGGGAAGCACTGAAGAAAAAGCGCAATCGTTGGCACAACACATGGTGACGTTCTTACAGCAAATTGGCTTAGAGCATAACCTGACGCAAGTTGGCGTAACGGAAGAAGATGTGGCAGCTCTTGAGCCTGCATTTTGTTTCAACCTACCGCTTACCAGCGGTGACGAAATGAAAACCATTCTGCGCGCCAGCTTGGCATAACAGAGTGAAACGGAGATGAGAACATGGAAAACGGAGTTAGCTTGATGAAATGCGCAGCAGAGAGTGTGGAACGAGAGGACATGAACTGCGGCAAAATCAGAGCGTTAATCTTCGATTTCGATGGTCTATTAGTCGATACAGAAAGCTGTATGTACAAAGCCTGGGAAGCTTTGTTAAAACCATACGGTGTGGATGTTTCGCCACTCCAGGTTGCTGGCCTAGTTGGGAACTCAGCGCCAGCAACCGCCCTTTATCAGCTTTATCGTCAAAGCTCTGGTAACGATTGCACTGATAACGAAATTCGTGATCAAGTGTTAGAGATTGCCTACCAACTCATCGCTCATATCTCCGAGCGAGACGGCGTTCGAGATTACCTCGATGCCGCCAAAAAAGCACAGCTTAAGATGGCGTTAGCCACCAGTTCTGAATACGAACACTACATGCCAATTCTAAAGCGCCTCGGGCTCGAACATTACTTTGATTGCTTTACTGGCGCAGAAGAGATTGCTTTAGAACGTCGTAAGCCACAGCCAGATATCTACTTAGAAAGCCTGAAAAAACTGGGAGTTTCTGCCCATCAAGCCATCGCCTTTGAGGACTCTCCTCCAGGGATCACAGCGGCTCGATCGGCAGGTATTTCAACGGTTGCGGTAACCAACCTACTGACTCAACACCTCGATGTATCGCACGCCAATTTGGTGTTGTCATCGATGAGTCAGCTATCGCTAGCGCAATTGATAATTCAACTTATCGAGACAGAACAATGAATAAATTAGAACAACTGAAAAAGTACACGACAGTCGTTGCCGATACCGGTGACATTGACGCGATTGCTGCCTTCCAACCGGAAGATGCGACCACCAACCCTTCATTGGTACTTAAAGCGGCGGAAATGCCACAGTATGATCACTTAATTGTTGATGCGATCGAGTGGGCGAAAAAGCAAAGCGCAGATAAAGCACAACAGATCATTGATGCGGGTGACAAACTGGCGGTCAACATCGGTGTGGAAATTTTAAAATCCGTTCCGGGTCGTATTTCAACCGAAGTTGATGCTCGCCTTTCATTCGATAAAGAATCAAGCCTAGTAAAAGCGCGCAAATTGATCGCCATGTATCAAGAAGCGGGCGTTGGCAAAGAGCGTATCCTGATCAAACTGGCTTCAACATGGGAAGGCATTCGCGCCGCAGAAGTGCTAGAAAAAGAAGGCATCAACTGCAACCTAACGTTGCTGTTTAACTTTGCCCAAGCCAAAGCATGTGCAGAAGCGGGCGTATTCCTCATCTCCCCATTCGTGGGCCGTATTCTTGATTGGTTCAAAACCAACACCGATAAAAAAGAGTACCTACCGCATGAAGATCCAGGCGTGGTGTCAGTCTCTCAAATCTACAACTATTACAAAGACCATGGTTACAACACCGTCGTGATGGGCGCGAGCTTCCGCAACGCGGAAGAAGTGTTGGCACTAACCGGTTGTGATCGTCTAACCATTGGCCCTGCGATTCTCGATCAACTTGCGGCGCAAGAAGGCGAAATTGAACAAACGCTATTTGCTGCTCGTGACACGATTCAAGCTGCACCAACGGCGATGACAGAAGTGGAATTCCGTTGGGAAATGAACCAAGACCCAATGGCAACGGAAAAGCTCTCTGAAGGTATCCGTAACTTTGCTGCGGACCAAGGCAAACTTGAAGCCATGATTGAAGCGCGTCTGTAAGGAATATGAACCAAATGATTTCACGTAATAAATTGGCCGATACTATTCGCGTTCTTAGCATGGACGCCGTACAAAAAGCTGCATCTGGCCACCCAGGTGCGCCAATGGGGATGGCAGATATCGCTGAAGTGCTTTGGCGCGATTTTCTAAAGCACAACCCAACTAACCCTAATTGGGCTGATCGCGACCGTTTCATTCTATCTAATGGCCACGGCTCAATGCTGATCTACAGCTTGCTGCATTTAACGGGTTACGATCTTAGCATGGAAGACATTAAGTCTTTCCGTCAGCTGCATGCAAAAACCGCAGGTCACCCTGAATATGGTTACGCGCCGGGTATTGAAACCACCACAGGTCCGCTAGGCCAAGGCATCACTAACGGTGTCGGCATGGCGCTAGCAGAAAAAGTACTGGCAGAGCAGTTTAACCGTCCAGGTCATAACGTTGTTGACCACCACACTTACGTGTTTATGGGTGACGGCTGCATGATGGAAGGTATCTCTCATGAAGCGTGTTCACTCGCAGGCACACTTGGCTTAGGCAAGCTGGTGGCGTTTTGGGATGATAACGGCATTTCAATTGACGGTCATGTTGAAGGTTGGTTCTCCGATGACACGCCAAAACGTTTTGAAGCGTATGGCTGGCATGTGATTGCGGGTGTTGATGGCCATAATGCTGAAGCGATTCGTAAAGCGATTCTGGCTGCGCAAGCGGAAACCGACAAACCAACGTTGATCTGCTGTAAAACCGTGATTGGTTTCGGTTCGCCAAACAAAGCGGCTAGCCATGATTGCCACGGCTCACCACTGGGTGAAGAAGAAGTGGCATTAGTGCGCGAAAACCTTGGTTGGGAATACGCTCCATTTGAGATCCCACATGACATTTACCAAGCATGGGATGGCAAAGAAGCGGGCAAAGATGCCGAAGCACAATGGGATAACCGTTTTGCTGAATACCAAAGTGCTTACCCGGAGTTGGCGGCAGAATTTAAACGTCGTGTAAACGGTGAATTGCCAGAAAACTGGGCGCAAATCAGCGATGATTTCATCAAAACATTGCAAGATAACCCAGCCACGATTGCAACTCGTAAAGCGTCACAAAATGCGATTGAAGCATTCGGTGCCACTCTACCTGAATTCCTAGGTGGTTCAGCAGACTTAACCCCTTCAAACTTAACTAATTGGTCAGGCTCTAAAGCAATTACTGCGCAAGATGCTTCTGGAAACTATCTAAGCTACGGCGTACGTGAATTTGCCATGTCGGCGATGATGAATGGTATCGCGCTGCATGGTGGTTTTATTCCTTACGGCGGTACGTTCCTGATGTTTATGGAATACGCGCGTAATGCATTGCGTATGGCGGCGCTGATGAAGCAACGCAGCATCTTTGTTTACACTCACGACTCGATTGGTTTGGGCGAAGATGGCCCTACACACCAACCTGTTGAGCAAATCGCATCGCTACGCTTAACACCAAATATGAGTACATGGCGTCCATGTGATCAGGTGGAAGCGGCAGTGGCATGGAAAGCCGCGGTTGAGCGAACTGATGGTCCAACGTCATTGATTTTCTCGCGTCAAAACTTGGTGCAATACCCACGAGATGAGGCAGTACTGGCGAATGTGGCGAAAGGTGGTTACATCCTGTCTGATTGTGAAGGCGAGCCAGAACTGATTTTGATCGCTACGGGTTCAGAAGTGACCTTAGCGATGGAAGCACAAGCACAACTTAGCCATATTCGTTGCCGCGTTGTGTCTATGCCTGCGACCGATGTGTTTGACGCCCAAAGCGCTGAGTACCAACAACAAGTATTGCCAGCAAACGTAACTAAGCGTATCGCGATTGAAGCGGGCATTGCTGACTACTGGTACAAGTATGCGGGTCTACAAGGCAAGATCATCGGTATGACGACCTTCGGTGAGTCAGCCCCTGCTGAGCAGCTATTTGAAATGTTTGGCTTCACCGTGGCGAACGTGGTGGAGACAGCGAACCAATTGATGGAGCAAAAATAAATGGAATCATTCATCTCAAATACAGCGGATGAATGCGTAAGAGTTAAGGCTGCTTCGGCAGCCTTAAACCATATTACGCAAACGATTACCGCAGAGACGGTTATTGGTATTGGTACCGGTGCAACCGCCGAAGTGTTCGTGCAGCTGTTGGCACAATCAGGCGTGGAGTTTGCACACTGTGTATCGAGCTCTGAGCGCTCTTCCAAAGCGATTCAAGCGGCGGGTCTGAAAGAGATCGCTCTGGCAGATTGCGAGCGTGTCGATTTCTATGTTGATGGCATTGATGAAGGTCTAAGTAATGGCATTACCATCAAAGGTGGTGGTGCCGCGCTCGGTCGTGAAAAAGTGATTGCGTGTATGGCAGATTGCTTTATCACCATCTCTGATGAAGGCCGTTTGGTGGAGTTCTTAGGCAAGTTCCCACTGCCAATCGAGGTTCTTCCTGCGGCGAAAACACCAGTGGTATTAGCACTGCAAGCGATGGGCGGTAAACCGGTCCAACGTGATGGGTGCGTTACTGATAACGGCAACATTATTTTAGATGTCGCAGGTCTTGATATGAGTGAACCTGCAGAGCTAGAAATGCGCTTAAATGCGATTCCGGGTGTGGTGGAAAACGGCATCTTTGCGCAGTGTCCAGCTAAGCACATGGCTTTCTCTAACCACCTTGGTGTGCGTTGGTTATCTCTAAAATGAGACACTGATTACAACTTTATCAATAACCCCATTTTTAAAGCGTGAATTAAGGAATAAATATGATGGATAGCAAGTTTTCAGCTGAATTTATCGAGTATCTTTATTGTCATATTGATGATTTTCTCAATGATTTATCTGGTCTGATTGCTATTCCGTCTGTGCGTGATTTAGCGACCAAAGGTGAGCTTGCTCCTTTTGGTCAGCCGATTCGCCAAGCATTTGATTACTTAATTGAATTTGCGGAAAAACAAGGGTTAGAAGTGCGCGATCACCAAGGCTATGCGCTGGATATCAGTGTCGGCCAAGGTGAGCAAGAAATTGCCTTGCTGCACCATGTGGATGTGGTGCCAGCAGGCGATGATTGCCAATGGCGTACAGCGCCATATCAGATGACGCGCGAAGGCAATATGCTTTATGGACGAGGCGTCACCGATAATAAAGGGCCATTAATGGCCAGCTTATACATCCTCAAGTTGTTTAAACAGCTCGAGTTGCCACTGAATAAAAAGATCCGCGTGATCATCGGTGGTGCAGAAGAGACAACTTGGGAATGTGTTGAGCATTACTTTAAACACAATCCGCAGCCAGATTATGGCTTTTCTCCAGACGGCGACTTCCCAATCGTCAATGGTGAAAAAGGCATACTGTATGCAACACTGGAGCGGGAATTTCCAGCCTCTAGTGATAACGGTTCTTGTCAGATCAAAAGCCTAGTGAGTGAACGTGACCGAACATCCACGTGTCACCACTTAGTGGCTGAACTTGCCGGAGCTGATGCGGTAAAGGTGGCTGAGCAATTTGCTACTTTTGCTAATGTGATTTATGACCAATCACATTGTCGCGTTGAGTTATCAACGCCGTGGGAGAAATCCCGCAATCCGCATAAAGTCGACAACTGTATGGACAAGTTTGTTGAAGTTATGCGCCACGTCGAGGGTTTAGACGCCAATTCGGCTCACTTGATCACTTTGTTAAACTCCCAATTTACAAAGAGTCATGATGGTTCGAAATTAGGTTTAAGCCACCAAGATGATGAAATGGGCACAACCACCAGTTGTGTCTCAGCGATTAACTTGGATTCGCGTGGCTACAATTTGGATTTTGATTTTCGGTTTCCTAAAGGCCTGACAATCGAACAAGTTCGTACCCAACTGCTCGCTTTATCCCAACAAGCTGGCGTGAACTTTATCGAGCATCAGTACTTACCTCTATCTTACCTCTCACCCGAAAGTGCCCTTATCCAGACGATGGGGAAAGCTTATTCCGACGTTACAGGAATGGACGCACAGTGCTTCAGCAAAGGCGCAGCTTCGTATGCGCGCGCGTTGGAGTATGGAGTGGCATTCGGACCAACTTTCCCTGGAGAAGCGACTTTTGTTCATGAGCCAAATGAACAGCTCAATCTAGAGTCGCTAATAAAAGCAATAACGATATACGTGAAAGTTCTCATATCACTTCAGGAGTAAATTATGAGAGATAAGGTTCAAGCACTTGCTGGCGGTATGATGGTTTCGATCATCGTCCTAGTAATCGCAGGTATTTTTATCGGGATAGGCGCGGGCGTTGTCAACCAGATGGCATCGCATGACTCTGTTATTTTCGCATTCTTCAAACTGATGTTGGATCTTGGTTTGATGGTGATGCGTAACCTACCACCATTCTTTGCCATTGGTTTGGCATTTGCACTGGCGAAATCGGAAAAAGGTTGGGCGGCATTTACAGGTTTCACCATGTTTATGTGTTTCAACGTAGCGATCGGTTCGATTGCCGCTTACCACGGTTGGACTGCAGAAACGACCAGCGTTCCTGCGCTAATGGAAGCGGGCTACGATAAAGTTGCGGCGCAAAACTTCAATTCACTTTGGGGTGATTCGCTCGGCATCTTCGCTTACAACATGGGTATCTTCAGCGGTATCTTAGTTGGTTGTATCACCGCGTGGATCCACAACCGTTACTACAAATTTGAGATGCCAGCACTGTTAAGTTTCTTCTCTGGCCCTCGCGCTGTTGTGATCTTTGCTTACTTTGCCATCATGCCAATCGCCTTGTTTGTTTACTACGCATGGCCACCAATTGCAGGCGGATTGCAGTCAATCACTACGCTAATCACTAGCTCTGGTATTTTCGGTTCATTCCTATTTGGTGTGTTCGATAAAGGCCTACTACCGTTCGGTCTACACCACCTAATCGCATTCCCAATCGAGTACACTCGTGTGGGCGGCGTAATGGAAATTGACGGTGTGGTTTACGAAGGTGTTCGTAACATCATGAACGGCCAAATGAGCTCACCAGACGCAACAGGCTACATTACGCACAACTTTACTAGCGGTCGTATTCCAATTCAGATCGGTGGTCTAACAGGTGCGGCGTACGCAATGTATGTAACGGCGAAAACTCAGAACCGTAAGAAAGTTGCGGCAATCATGGTACCCGCAGTCTTTACTGCGGCAGTTATCGGTATTACTGAGCCTCTAGAGTACACGTTCCTATTCGTTCAACCATTCTTGTTCTTTGCTGTGCACGTACCACTAAACGGTCTTGCTTACGTGATTACAGAAATGTTTGGTGTCTCTATCCACGGTAACCAGTTGCTGTTCATGGTGCCAAACCTGCTGCAACCTGAAAAAGTACACGCATGGGCACTACTATGGATTGTTCCACTGTACTTCGTGATTTACTTCTACACGTTTAAGTTCTTCATCTTGAAGTTCGATGCGAAAACGCCGGGCCGTGAAGATGACGATGCCGCTGATATCGCACTGTACTCAAAAGACGATTTCAAGAAGAAGCAGAAACAAGACACAGCGGGTCTACCAGTGGCAATCATCGATGCATTGGGCGGCGCGGATAACATTGAAAACATCTCTAACTGTGCAACACGTCTACGTGTGTCACTGCATGATGAATCTCTTGCTGCAAGCGATGAGGTTTGGAAGAAAGAGCTGAACGCAATCGGTGTGGTTCGTATGCCAAAAGGTATCCAAGTTATCTACGGCGCGAACGTGATCACCATCGCTTCAGGTCTTAAAGATGCCTTAGGTATTGATTCATAGCTGATCAATAACTAAGCATCCTGCAACACCCTACAAAAAACCATAACTAAAACAAAAGCAACCCGCCTGTGACGTTAAGTCACAGGACGGGATCTCTGTACCCTAAATATGGAAAATTGAATCATGAAAACCATTACAAAGTGTTCATTATCATTGCTTGCAGTCTGTGTTTCTGGTGTTCTACATGCGGCAGACACAACCCCAACATGGCCTGAGCGTAGCCCAATTGTTTTCTGGGGCGACCGTGCCAATGAAGACTGGTCATACGTAGATAATATTGCCGAAGATGACAAAAGCTTCTCTGAGAAATTAAAGCGTTTAGATATCTCAGAAGACGGTGACTGGAAGGTTTCTTTCTCGGGTAACGTGAAGGCCTCTTTCGATAACCGTTGGAACCATATGTACGATCCTGAAGTGCGCAAACATAATGAATTCCGTTCACGTTTGCAGTTTGCTACCGATGTGACCTACCAAGATTGGATGCGCCTATATGGTGAGATCCGAACCAACTACACCAACTTAGATAGCCCAGGCCCAGTTGATGATGCTGGTACGGACTTCCATCAACTGTTTGCTGAATTCAAGCTGCTCGACGATGGTGAGCAGTTCCTGAGTACGCGCCTTGGTCGCCAAGAGATCTACCTTAACGAATGGCAAATGATGAACCGTGAACCGACGCCAGTACAAAACAGTTGGAATGCAATTTCAGCTAAGTACAAAGTCGCAGGCATCAATTTTGATGCGTACTACGGTGAAGAAATCTTCCCTGTTCGTGGTGACAAAGATTGGAGTGGTAACTGGGACGATAAAACCAACGGTAAAAAATCGACCGGCTTATTTGCCAACTGGCGTACAAGCTTTGGCGCCATGCAAGCTTACGTGATGAGCAATGAGCTCACTAACTCAAGCTTTGTTAATGCGCCTCATGGTGACGTAGACATCCAAGTGCTGGGCTTACATGCGCACGATTTCGTTAGCGAAGGCTTTGGGTACATGGTTGATGGTATCTACCAGTTTGGTGATCAAGCCGGTAAAGATATCTCAGCATATATGGCTTACGCTGACCTAAACTACAACTGGAAAACGGATTGGAACTACCGTGTGGGTATTAACCTGCATTACGCGTCAGGTTCTGATAAGAACAGCGATAAAGTAAACACCTTTAACCCATTGTGGACCGGAGACCCGCTCGGTTTCGCCCACGATGGTGCTTATGGTAACGCGATGCAATTTGGTGGCTACTCTGTGATTGAGTACAAGCCAAAACAGAGCATTATTACTGGCTTTATGTCGACTTGGCGTGCCAACACCGAAGATGCAATCTACACCTTGAACCAAGATGTATTGTATGGCGCAGACTCAGATGAGAAATACGCTTACACCCAGTTCTACTTGCAATTCCACAACTATCTAACGCCGAACTTGAAGAGCGAAGTAAATACCTACTACGCTCTGGCAAGTGACTACACTGATGACGTAGTCAGCCCAGATAGTAAAGACATTGCTCGTATTGAACTGGCATTGATTTACAACTTCTAGTTTTAGTCCTAGAAAATGTTGTAACAAATACTGGCTTTCTCTCCTAAGGTCAGTGTTTATCCCCCCAAAATAGCGAGTGAAGACGTGTAATGATAGGCAGGTCTTTGTCTCGCTAAACTAGGGTTTTCAATTTAGTCCGTCCTATTACTTGGTTTTTTCCAAGTTCAAATCTGTCGTTTAAAACCCGTGTGTTCAAAAGCCGTGGTTTAAGACGTTTGCCCAGTGATTTCACTGGGCTTTTTTTATCTTTGATGTTATTGGTATTAAAACGATCGAATAAAAAAGAGCCAATAAGCTCTCCAACGATGCTTTTGGTTTGGGGCATTTAGCCCATAAACCACGAGACAAAAATCAGCGCGCCAAAGAGAAACGTTGCCACGAGAGCTGGCTGTCCACCAGCAGCAGTGTAAGTATGATCAAGCTTGGCATGTTCGAAGTGAGGTTTACGTACCTGCTTAACCATTGCTAATGGCCCCCAGATCGCTAAGAACACCAATACCATGCCAGCATAATCCAACATACTGACAAATTGGTTCGAGAAAAGAGTCGCTAGCACCAAAGGCAGAATAAAAGTGAGACCGTATGCTTCTGTATTACCTTTGGTGATGGCATCTTTGTTTTGGTCATACAATGCCATCGATACACCAAGATAAGAGGTAATCAGGGCGAGGGCAGAGAAGAGAGCGATTACCCCTTTTAACATGCCCGCTTCTGCACCAAAAGCGGCGATCAACTGTGAGATGTTATCAAACTGGCTGACTGCTTCTACACCGAGGTTACCAATGATGGCAAACAGCCAAATGAGGTAGCACAGCAGTGGGATCACCGAACCGAGCAAAATCATATTGCGGATCTGTTTGTCGCTCGCTTCATGGTTATAAATCACCAATGATGGGATCACCACCATTGAGGCAAAACTGGTAAAGATAACCGCGCTGTATTTCACCACATCCCGAGTACTAAAGGCGCTTTCTTGGCTCAAATTACTCAGGTGGATATTGCTCAACAGTGAACCAATCACCAAGAGTAGCATCGCGACCATTAAGATAAATAGTCCACGATTAAGCTTATCGACATGGGATTTACCGGCGACAACGACGAAACCGGTCAGCAAGCTAAAGAGGGTATAACCGACAGCGGGTGGAACATCCATGCCTAAATCGAGCAAGAAGTTATGCACTAAATCACCAATACCAATTAGGTAGGCGATCATCATGCACACCAGTAAAAGGTAGAACAGCGCATTAATAAAGTGCTTGCCTTTGTAGCCTAAGGTTAAGTACGCAATGCTGCTCATCCCAGTGTTGTCTTTGGTTTTAGTGCATGTCTCGGCGAGAAGCAGGGCAGAGTAGGTTGTACCGAGGAAAATCACCAGCATTAGGAGAGCACTGACGTAAAAGCCAAATTGTGCTAATACCATCGGAATGGCCAGCATTCCCGCCCCTAATGCGGTTCCTGATAAAATCAACGAACTGCCAAACAACTTCATATTCAAAACTAAACACCTTACCTAAAATCTATTATGAGACGTGTAACAAGAGACGAGCGAGCCTAGCAAAGAAAGCGCTTTAGCCCTTCAAGGATTTAGTTTTATTTATAAAGTTTTCTAAAAATGGCAGCGGGAAGATCAAAAAAGGCCAGCCAAGGTCGGCTAGCCTAGTGTTTGATTTTAATGAACAATCAGTACGCAGCAGCAATCTGCGCAGTGGTTATGACGTTAGCCCATAAACCATGAAACAAAAATCAACGCACCAAAGATGAAGGTGGCAGCAAGCGCAGGTTGACCACCGCCAGCGGTGTAGGTTTGCTCAAATTTTGCGTGGGAAAAATTTGGTTGGCGGACTTTGACTACCATGGCTAACGGCCCCCAAATTGCGAGGAAGACGAGCACCATACCCGCATAGTCAAGCATGCTAACAAACTGGTTAGAGAACAGCGTAGCCAGTACTAGAGGGAAAACAAACGTTAAACCATAAGCGGCAGGCGTGTTGTTGGTGATGGCGTCTTTGTTTTGGTCATACAGTGCCATGGATACGCCCAGGTATGAGGTGATCAGTGCTAAAGCGGAGAAGATCGCCACCACGCCTTTAAGTAGTTTTGCTTCACCACCGAAGGCTGCAATTAACTGAGAAATATTTTCAAACTGACTGACCGCTTCCACCCCTAAGTTACCAATGACGGCAAATAGCCAAATTAGGTAGCACACCAGTGGGATAACCGAGCCAAGTAAGACCATGTTGCGGATTTGCTTTTCTGATGCATCGTGGTTGTAGCTAACCAATGACGGAATCACCACCATCGAAGCGAAACTGGTGAAGATAACTGCACTGTATTGCACCACATCGCTGGTGGTGAAGTGGCTCTCTTGGCTGAGGTATTCCCATTGAATGTTATTCATCAAAGAGAAAATTACCACAAATAGCATCACTATCATCAGGATAAATAGGCCACGGTTTAGCTTGTCGATGTACGACTTACCAGCAACCACCACCAAGCCCATCACTAAGCTAAATAGGGTGTAACCAACGACTGGTGATACGTTGAAACCAATTTCAAGCAGCATGCTGTGCAGCAAGTCACCAATACCGATGATGTAAGCGATCAGTAAGCAAGCCAGTAAGAGGTAGAACAAAATGTTGATGAAGTGCTTACCGTTACGACCCAGTGTGAAATAAGCAATGCTGCTCATGCCTGTGCTTTCTTGGGTTTTGGTGCATGCTTCAGCCAGCAGTAGGGCTGAGTATGTGGTGCCTAGGAAAATGACGATCATCAAAGCTGCGCTGACAAAAAAGCCAAATTGCGCCAATACCATTGGGATTGCCAACATTCCTGCGCCTAATGCAGTTCCTGATAAGATTAAGGAACTGCCAAACAGTTTCATATTCAAAAGAAAAGACCCCTACTGAAAATAATTTCAGAACAACGTGTAAAATTTATTTGCCAAGACTAACAAATAAATCAGTAAAAACCGCATAGAAATTTTCTATCTTGTGGAATAAATATTCTAAACAAGCTTGAAACCCCCGAAATATCGAGCTTTTGATGGTTTATTAAGCAAGAAAATGGCGCTCTGACCAGTTGAAATAAATCCGTGTAGTTGTTTTTTTCACCAAAAATAGCTTGGCAAGAAGGAAAAAATCATAGGGTAAATTTCTTCGTACGTTTGTTGTGATTTGAATTTTTTATCGTCACGGATAAGGAGTTTGTGGGATGAGTGAGTAAATTCATTCCATAGAGCACAAAAGTGGCCCTCATTTCGTTTTATGGTTTGATTGCTATGCATCGATTTAATCACTGAATCTTTTCTGCATTTTACCGAGGTCTAATCAATACGATATTACTTAATAGGTAACACGTATTCACAATTGTTTAAATCATCGCTAAAACCTATTGAATTAATAAGTACAAGCGTTTTTTAATAAATGACTTTCAGGATTACTCTTCATAGCAGAAACAAGGCCAACGCCAATAACAACATCCCTAATTCATCTCTGGAAGGAAGATACGATGAGTAAGAAATTAACCACTGCTGCTGGTTGTCCGGTTGCCCACAACCAAAATGTAATGACCGCAGGTCCTCGTGGTCCACAATTGCTACAAGATGTTTGGTTTTTGGAAAAACTAGCTCACTTTGATCGTGAAGTGATCCCTGAGCGTCGTATGCACGCCAAAGGTTCTGGCGCTTATGGCACCTTTACGGTTACTCACGATATTAGCCAATACAGCCGTGCGAAAATCTTCTCTGAAATCGGCAAAGAAACCGAGATGTTTGCACGTTTTACCACGGTTGCAGGTGAGCGCGGCGCGGCAGATGCGGAGCGTGATATTCGCGGCTTCGCACTAAAATTCTATACCGAAGAAGGTAACTGGGATTTGGTTGGTAACAACACGCCGGTTTTCTTCTTGCGTGATCCGCTAAAATTCCCAGATTTAAACCACGCGGTTAAGCGTGATCCGCGCACCAACATGCGCAGCGCGACCAACAACTGGGATTTTTGGACATCACTGCCAGAAGCTTTCCACCAAGTGACCATCGTGATGAGTGATCGTGGTATTCCTGCTTCTTACCGTCATATGCATGGTTTTGGTAGTCACACCTTTAGCTTCATCAATGCGAATAATGAGCGCTACTGGGTTAAATTCCACTTTAAAACTCAGCAAGGCATTAAAAATATTACTGATCAAGAAGCAGAGAGCATCTGTGGTAAAGATCGTGAAAGCCACCACCGTGATTTGTATGAAGCGATTGAAGGCCAAGATTTCCCTAAATGGAAAATGTACGTACAGATCATGCCTGAGCTAGAAGCGGATGAAGTGAGCTTCAACCCATTTGATTTGACTCGTGTATGGTCACAAAAAGATTACCCATTGATCCCGGTGGGTGAATTCGAGCTAAACCGTAACCCTGAAAACTTCTACGCAGAAGTTGAACAGTCAGCGTTTAACCCAGCTGCTGTCGTTCCGGGGATTGGCTTCTCGCCAGATAAAATGCTGCAAGGCCGCTTGTTTGCTTACGGTGATGCTCAGCGCTACCGTTTAGGGGTTAACCACCACCAAATCCCAGTGAATGCGCCTCGTTGCCCAGTACACAGCTACCACCGTGACGGTGCAATGCGTGTTGATAGTAACTTTGGTTCAACAATCGGCTACGAGCCAAACTCACAGCAGGAGTGGGCAGAACAGCCTGACTTCTCTGAGCCGCCGCTGCGTATTAATGGCCAAGGCGCTAACTACGATCACCGTGTCGATGAAGATTACTTTAGCCAAGCGGGTGACCTGTTCCGTTTAATGAATGCCGATCAGCAACAAGTGTTGTTTGATAACACCGCTCGTGCAATGGATGGTGTGCCTGAGTTCATCAAGCAGCGCCACATTGACCACGCTTACCAAGCCGATCAAGCTTACGGTGAAGGCTTGAAAAAAGCACTTGGTATGTAAAGGCTATAAACCTAATCAGTAATTATCAAAAAAGGCGCTTTGAGCGCCTTTTTCTTTTTAAGTTTGTCGTGAGGGAATGACTTATAGAACTCTTAACGCATCCACATCAACTTTAGTGCCTGACATGTTCTTATCAATCTCGCCGATTAGCTGCACTTTTGTTTCAGGGGTTGCGGTTTGGTTTAACCACTTGTCGTGGTCGATTTCAACCGTGATTTCGCCCGTTTTATCAGTGAAGATATACATCTCGCCGCCGAGTGAGGCTTTGATATTACCCGTTAGCGTAACCGGCATATCATCGCTGAACATACCCGCATCTAGCACCTGTTGAACAGTTGAAATACCTTGAGTTGGACCATTAAAGCCTGATGCTTTTTGTGGGCCGTTAAAACCTTGAGCGAAAACGGAAGTTGAAGCAGCAAGAGCAAGTGTTGTTATTAGTAATTTGGTTTTCATTATTATTTTTCCACTGTGTGTTGAGACTGACGCTAATGTAACGCCCGCTAGCTGAATGGAAGATGAATAATTTTGTTATCTTTGGTTATTTTTCACTAAGTTGGAATTAATCGAACTGAGCCAATCGACATAGCTCATTTTTGGCCTTCGTTGGGGGCTCTTGTTTCTTGTTACCCCATTGCAATAGGGGATCACGCTATTGTTATTTCTGAAAATAGGGGAGAGTTTCACACTTTGAAAATGTGAGACAAAAAGCGTGTGGTTATTCTCACAGACAGTAAAACCAAGCGCTTATACACTTATTTTTATCCGTGAAATAAAAGAGATAAAATAATGAAAAAAACCATTCTAGCAATGCTCGTTTCTAGTGTTGCATTTGGCTCTTACGCTGCGCAGTGGAATGTACCAGATTTAGCGATTGGTGGTGGTGAGCTACCACAATCAGTCGAGCATCAGTCATTGGTTAAAGGTGTCGATTACTACCAGATCCAACGTGGCACGTCGCAAGAAGAAGCCTACCTGCTCTCTAGTGGCATTTTGAACGAGCAGACCATCAAAGATTACTCAGCAAAATTGGATGATCTCAAACTAACCTACAAGCTAGAAACCGCGCCAGAAGCCGCGCCCAATAGGCAGGAAATGGGCAAAATTCTTCGCATAAGAGGATTTGAGTCGTCGGGTGAAGCGGAAAAGCAAGCCAGAGTACTGAAAGAGCATGGCCTGAACTTCTCTCTAAGATTCTCAGCGCAAGATGGTTACGACACCAAAGGGCCGTTTGATATTAGCCTGTTGCGTGTCGATCTAAACCAATATCAAGGTAAAGTGGAGAGTATTCTTGCCAACGATAAAATCACCACAGCAGAAACCGTATCAAGCATGGCGGAGCGTAATCAAGCGCTGGCAGCGATCAATGGCGGTTTCTTTGCCTTTAACGATCAAGTGGGTGATATGGGTGCACCGGCGGGCTTGTACGTGAAAGATGGTCAATTGCTGCGAGAAGCGGCGAACCAGCGACCTGTTCTGATCATTGATAACTCAGGAAAACACTCTAAAGTGTCGATTGGTAATTCAGTGACCACAGAAGTACTGCTTAACATTAACGGAAATACGGTTCGTATCGATGGTATTAACCGCAAGCCGGGCGTGATCCTCAACTGTGGTGGGCTTGATGATACGCCTTCCACTGAAGCGATACATGACTTCGTCTGTACTGACGACAGCGAAATCATCGTTTACAACTCGGCCTATGCTGCGCAAACCCCGCAAGGGGAAGGCCAAGAGATCGTGATTGACGCCAACGGTAAGGTGGTTGAGGTGTCAGCAAAGCGCGGCAGCGTGATTAACGCAGATTTTAGCTACGTACAACTGACCGGTGATTCAAAGCTGGATGTCAAACTTGGTGATAACCTCACGCTTGCAAGCAAAGTGGTGGTTGATGGTGAAGAGGTTGAGTTACGTAAAGGCGTGTCCATGCTCAACGCAGGCCCTAGTCTTGTCACTAATTTCGCCATCGATATTGCCTCTCGCAACACGCAAGGTTTTAACCCTTATCCATCAACGGGCGATCACGCAGGTTCTCAAGATGATGATGGCCTGGGTGTGAGCGGTGCGATGGAAAACCGTGAAGGGTTTTACAACGGTTGGGTATTGCGCCGTCATCCGCGTACCGCATTAGGCGTAACAGACAATAACGTTTTATACGCCGCGGTGGTGTATGGCCGTGCGCCAACGGTAACAGAAGGCGCAAGCATTACTGATGTGGCGGCGGTGATGGAAGCCCTTGGCACGAAGAATGCCATCAACCTTGATGGTGGCGGCTCCTCGATGATGGTGATCGACGGCAAGCGCACTGGCTCTTCTTCTGACGCCAGCGAAAGGGAAGTTTCTGACGCGATTATTTTTACGCGCTAAGCGTGATTAAAGTATCAAGCACTAAGCGCCTTCGGGCGCTTTTTTCGGTTTTTGGCCGATAGATTAATTTAACCCTAATATAAGGACACACACCCCAACTACAAAGCACAACTACAAAGGACAGACGCTATAAAACTGATATGTCGAGCAGCCTCAAGGTTGTCGCTACTCTAAAAATGCATTGTTCATTTGGCGTTTATCTGGTGGAAAAATACAATATTGGTTAAATAGAGTTGGGTTGGCGCGAACGGAAATAAACGAAGGTGGTTATTCGTTGGATTGGCAGTGTTATGAAGAGAGTAAATCGGCGATATTCAACCATCTAAGCGAAACAGATGTATCCGTTTTTTATTTAAGTGACTTCTGGCTAGCTCGACAGTGCAGAGACAACCGACGGCGGTACTACGATGACGCTCTAGTTCAGTGCAGACTTTGAGCCAAGTGCGCTGGTTTAGGTTGAGCCGTTGTAGTATCGGCGGCACGCCTGCCCCTAAATAAGCTTTTCCCTCTCGAAATTGGCGCGCACTCCAATCCACCAGTTCAAGATAATCCATCAGTCGAAAGGGAATACCATCGAGTTTTTCATTAGTGGGATTGCCGATAAATGGGTGTAAGCAAGGAGCGGTTTCTTGTTGATGGTTTAATGCTTTCAATCTGGCTTGTATCGAAGTGAATTCTGAGGTTTCTGGCGTTTTGGCAATGCCCGCTCTCAATGGGTTTAAATCGACATAAGCCATCGCCGCAGCGAGTGCTTGTTCATCGAGTAATGCCTGACTTTTAAAGCGGCTTTCCCAAAAATGCCCCTTACAATCTTCTTCTCTATTGGCTTGGCAAGCAATATCAAAATTGAGCTCTTTCATAAACCAGCTAAGACTCCATAAGCGAGAGCGCCAAGAGTCAATGATTAACAGACAAGCTTCTGTTTCCGCCTTAGTGGTTAATTGCCCCAATAACCAGCGTGAAACAATACTTGGAAGTTTGTGCTCTCGCTGCCAGCGCTCGACCACTTCATGGTCAGAAAGAGCTGCAGCCTTGTCTCGATTGATATGCACGACCAGATGATAGTGGTTGCTCATAATCGCATAAGCACAAATATCGATGCAGTAGACTTGCGAGAGTGCATATATTTTGTTTTTGATCCACTCGCGGCGATGCTCAAAGTTTTGCTTTGTTAACGGGTCAATACCACACAATAAACTGCGCCTAACGCAGCGAGAAACGCAGTGATAATAAGGCGTTGCATCGACGGATATCTGTTGTCTTCTGGCTGTCGTCATTATTGTTCTCGGGTGGTGTTTAATCTCTCAAGAATAAAAGGCAGAAAGAGAGCGGCAAGACTCAATGCTCGAACTTACCACGAGGTTATCAGCAAACCATACTTTGGTTACTTTAGAGTGTGTGTCCTCGTAGGATATACACAGGACAGACGTTATTAAAATAATGGTGGTGAGGGTGTTTTAGGGTGTCTGTCCCTTTAAGCCCTTTATTACTTTGCGGGATGATCTCAGAAATTAGAGTGTTTTAGATATTGCTTTTGGGGTGGTTTTTAGAGATTCTGTAATGCTGCGTAAATTTTACCGCACCAGCAGTTGCGATCGTCAACCATTTTCTAAATAGGTAAAATATGAAATATCCTCAATCTCTTCCTCATTCTCATCAAGTTCTTTTACAGCAAATTATTGATGTATTTTCTCAAGATCCCCGAGTGTGTGGCATCGGTGCTAGTGGCTCCTATGCTTCAGATTCCATGGACCAATACAGCGACTTAGACCTTGTTATCGCCATCGAGCCTGAGAGCTTTACTGAGGTAATGGCCCATCGATTTGAGTTGATCCAATTGGTAGAGGGGAATGTTGCCGCCTTTACTGGTGAACATGTTGGCGAACCAAGGCTTATTATTTCTCTTTTTGAGCCGAATGCTGTCCATGTGGACTTCAAATTTGTGTCTCTACCAGATGCTGCAATAAGAGTCGATGACACAAAAGTTTTGTGGGAGAGAGAGGGGGTATTGACTGATATTTTTTCAAAGGCTAAACCACAATATCCTTGCCCTGAATTACAGTGGGTGGAAGACAGGTTTTGGATTTGGGTTCACTATGCAGCAACCAAGATCGCACGCGGAGAGTATTTTGAAGCGCTGGAATTTATCTCATTCCTTCGCCAAAACGTCCTTTCACCGCTTGCGCTACAACAAGCTGGAATGACTCCATCAGGGGTGAGAACAATAGAAAAGCGTTTACCTGAGTTTGCTCAGCAGTTGTCTAAAACGGTGGCATTACCAGAACGTCAGTCATTGATTAAGGCGATGACACAGTGTATTAAGATCTATCTTGAGCTTAGAACTCTGCAAGAGGTTGCATTTAATCAGCAGGCTCAGCAGGTTTGTACGAACTATTTTATTGAACAGTTTCAAGCGAACGTCTAAATCGAGCCGTCAATTTAGCTCAATTATTGACATACGGTGATTTAAAACGAGTCAAAAAAGGCGTTCATCATGAGCGCCTTTCCATATTCACCAAAACAAAATCGGCTTACAACAACTGACCATCCACCAATACGGCTTGTGATTGGTAATCGTTAGAGAGTACCGTTGCTGCGGCACGGTAGCCCGGTTTTAGCTGGCCTAGTTGAGTTAGGTTCATCGCTTGTGCAGGGTAGGTCGAAGCCATTCTCAGCGCTTCTGCTTCCTCTACACCCCATGCAATCACATTGGCGACCGATTCATCCATACCGATGTGTGCGCCCGCTAAGCGACCTTCGCTGTTGACCAGTTTATTATCGATCACTTCGATAATTTGCCCATCCAGTTCAAAACGGTTGGTTTCGCTGCCCAGCGTTGCCATCGCGTCGGTGACGATCAACAGCTTACCCGCAGGTTTTACTTTTTGCGCCAGCATGACATTGCTTGGGTGTACATGAATACCGTCGGTAATGATTGAACACCAAGCATGGTCGGTGTGCAGTGCCGTGCCAATGGCACCGGGTTCGCGCCCCTCAAACGCCGACATGGCATTGAAAAGGTGCGTAAAGCCGTCAATGCGGCTTAATTTACGTGGGGTTAATTGTGCGGCGGTGGCATTACTATGGCCGCAAGAGAGGGTTACACCTTGTTGCTGTAGCCAATCGAGCGTTTCATCACTCATGTTCTCCACTGCCGCGGTGACCAATACTTTGGCCTGTTTTGGCCAAGGAAAATCAGCGAGATCGTTGATGGTAGGAGAGTAAAATAGCTCGGCGTTATGCGCGCCTTTTTTCTCTTTGCTTAACCACGGGCCTTCAAGATGCACGCCAATCACGCCCGGCACATGCGCTTCAATTGCTTGTTCGGTGGCGGTTAATGCTTGGCTAATGTCTTGCGGGGTAGAGCTGATCAGCGTTGGCAATAGGTACGCTGTGCCATGTTTGCGGTGTGCGCGGCAAATGGTATCAATCGCGCTGGCGCTGATGTCGCTGTTGAACATCACATCGCCGCCACCGTTAACTTGTAAATCAATAAAGCCTGGTGCAATTAAGGCATCAGCATAATGTTGATGCTCAATGTCGCTAGGTAATTCGGCAATCGGAAGGATCGCTTCAATCACATCGTTATTCCAAATGAGTGCGGCATCGTGATGGTAATGAGTTCCATCAAAAAGACGTGCAGCAGAAATGGCTTTCATTCCCATAATTAGTCCTTATTAAATTGGAAAGCAGCGCCGAGCAAGCAGGCGTCATAATCACCTTGAGCGGCAATAATCGGCACTTGGAATGCGTGTGGACGCTGAGCAATATGTTCAACGACGCGGGCTAAATACCCACTGGCAAGACCGACCCCACCACCTAATACGATAATATCTAAATCAAGGGTTGCTTTAAGGTTACAACATAAGGTGGCAATAGCTTGCGCACTGGCTTGGACAATCGCTTCTGCTTGCGGTTCATTTGGCGCGAGCTCAAATAACTCAACATTGCTGATTGGTGGGTTAAACGTTTCGTGACTACGACGCTGAATTGCGGTACCTGACGCGATGGCTTCCACACAGCCTACCTGACCACAACCACACTGCGGGCCGTTAGGATCAATCGAGAAATGACCCACATGACCTGCAAGGCCAGTAGCACCACTGTGTAACTTACCATCAATAATGATACCGCCGCCGACCCCTGTAGAAACGGTAATAAACGCCATGTTACGCGCAGCTTGAGGTAGTTTGACATACTCATACCAAGCCGCGGCTTGAGCATCATTGAGCATGGCAACCGGTTTGTTGGTTAGGCTTTCGAGCGCGGCGGCCAATGGAAAAGGCGCTGGGAAGGCGAGGGTCTCGGGGTTAATGGCCGAGATACCCTGCTCGGTAACGAGGCCTGTGGTCGAAATGCCAATTCGCGTTGCACGATCAAGCCAATCTGCCGCTTGTTCAAGGATCATCGCTGCAAATTGGCTCGCTTCTTTTACTGTTGGAGTTGGGAACTGACGACGTTCAACAATGGCATCGCCGTGTACCAAACCAATTGCGATCTTTGTGCCGCCGATATCAATTGCCAGTGTGTTTTTCGCCAGTGTCGACATTAACGCTCTCCTGCTGCTTGAGTGGCTGAATTAAACCAGTCAATCATCACTTCTAAACGAGTCAGTGCTGAACCGACGGTTACTGCTACAGCGCCATGAGCGATCGCTTGAGCGGCCAGTTCCGGGGTGTTGTAACGACCTTCGGCCATGGTAAAGAATCCCGCTTGGGAAAATTGTTTCACCAATTGTAAATCTGGTTCGGTTGGCTCTTCACCACCAACATAACCCGACAAAGTAGAGCCAATAATATCAACCCCAACTTCGTTGGCCCAAAGACCATCTTCAAAGTTTGAGCAGTCCGCCATAGCAAAACAGCCGCTTTCTTGGATCGCTTTAGCAATCACATCACGACTTTCTGGGCGTTCACGATTGGTCGCGTCAAAAGCGATGATGGTCGCGCCTGCTTCAGCCAGTGAAGCAACATCACAAAGGTAAGGAGTAATGCGTACAGGACTGTCCGTTAAATCACGTTTCACAATCGCAATAATTGGTAGATTAACGGCACGCGAAACGGCAGCTACATTGGCAACACCCTCGATGCGCAGCGCTTTTGCTCCTGCTTGTTCTGCCGCTTGTGCCATTGCGACGATGAATTCGGTTTTTTCTAATGGGCTATCTGGCACTGGTTGAATCGAAACGACAGTTTGACCTTGGAGTTGCTCTTTTAACTGGTTGATATTTATATTTTTTGTTCTCACGTTTGGCCTCTCAATAAGACATTTCACAGCGGATTTATAGTGACTAAAAATCCATCACGTTCGTCGAGCTAGGGTGTAGGAATCATATCTCTGACGAATTTTTGTCCGCGATCACATTTCAATAAAAGTTGGTTTGAAAATAATCTTCATCGCAATAATAATCCATAACGAAGATTTTTTTCAAACAAAATAAAAACTTTTTTCAAATACGTGAAACTTGGTCAATAAAAGCTTTGGTTTAGAAAAATCGAGGCTAAAAAAACAAAAAGGGAACACTATGAAAGCCATTAACAAGATTACTCTCGCTATGCTTGCTCTAGGTTGTGCTGTCTCTGCTCAAGCGGCGACAACACTTAAAATGGGTATGCAACCTTCTGTAGGGTCAGTGGAATACACGTCGGCAAAAATGCTGGCAGACACGATCGAAGAGCTTAGTAACGGCGAAATGAAAGTGGCACTTTACCCAAGCGCACAACTCGGTGATGACCGTGCGATGCTGCAACAGCTTTCGATGGGTGATTTGGATATCACTTACGCTGAGTTTGGTCGTATGGGCCTATGGATACCACGTGCTGAGGCGGTAATGCTGCCTTACGTAGTGCGTGATTTCTCACACCTACAACGTATTTTTAATTCAGATTTTGGCCAAGACATCCGTGGCGAAATGTTAACCAAATTTAACTGGCGCGCATTGGATACTTGGTACAACGGCACACGCGAAACCTCTTCTAACCGTCCACTTAACAGCATTGAAGACTTTAAAGGTCTGAAGCTGCGCGTTCCAAATGCTAAAGCTAATTTGAACTTCGCCAAACTATCAGGCGCATCACCAACACCAATGGCGTTCTCTGAAGTGTATCTAGCACTACAAACCAACGCGGTTGATGGCCAAGAAAACCCATTGCCAGCGATCAAAACTATGAAGTTCTATGAAGTTCAGGCCAACCTTGCGATGACCAATCACATCGTAAACGACCAAATGGTGATCATCTCTGAAACGACGTGGCAAGGCTTGAATGAAGCGCAGCGTGACATTGTCACTAAAGCAGTGGCAAAAGCGGGTGAAGCACATACCGCCTTCGTTGAGAAACAAGAAGCTGAGCTGATTTCTTACTTTGAAGCGGAAGGTGTAACCGTGACTTATCCAGAGCTTTCACCATTCCGTGAAGCGATGCAGCCTCTCTACACCGAGTTTGAAGAGCAAGTTGGTCAACCGGTAGTGAAGCAGCTTGCGGCAATGTAAGCATCGCACTCAAGTTTGATCTTAAGTTAAGTGTCAATTTCTAGGCTGGTCGAGACTGGCCAGCCGTGGAGTTCAAAATGTTACGCAAGATAATCGACAATATTGAAGAAATCATCACCGTGCCGCTCATGGCAGCATTGTTAGTGGTATTGACTTGGCAGATTGGTAGCCGTTGGCTACTGAACGATCCTTCGTTGTGGAGTGAAGAGCTTGCAAGGGTTCTTTTCATGTACATGTGCATGATTGGTTGTGCGATGGCGCTGAAACGCGGCTCGCATGTAAACATCACTTTTTTCTCTGATAAGTTGCCTGAGAAAACCCGTTTAGCTTTAGTGTTGTCATTGGAATTTGCCGTTCTTCTTTCTATTTTCGCCATTGTTTATCTCGGCTATCAACATGTACAGCGCACTGCCTTTTTTGAGCTAATCACGTTAGGTGTATCAAGCAGTTGGCAAACCTATGCTCTGCCTATTGGCGGGTTGTTTATGGTGTTTAGACAAGTACAAAAGATGGTAGGCATTGCGAAGCAGTTTTCTACCAGTAGTAATGATGCAGCGGCATCTGACTCACAGATGGCTGAGAGGTAATCGATCATGGCAACTTCAATTTTTGGCTGGTTAGGTCTGCTATTTGCAGGGATGCCAGTAGGATTCTCGCTTATTTTTGTCGCACTGATTTTCTTATTGGTGACAGGCAGTCCAGGTATCAACTTTGCGGCTCAGCAAATGATCACTGGTGTTGATAACTTTACGCTACTTTCTGTACCGTTTTTCGTTCTCACCGGTCACCTGATGAACAGTGCTGGGATTACAGAACGTATTTTTAATTTCGCTAAATCAATGATGGGTCATATCACGGGCAGTCTTGGTCACGTGAACATCATGGCGAGTTTACTGTTCTCTGGTATGTCAGGCTCGGCACTTGCTGATGCTGGCGGCTTAGGTCAGCTAGAGATTAAATCGATGCGTGATGCGAAATACGATGATGATTTCGCCGGCGGTTTAACGGCTGCATCATGCATTATAGGCCCACTCGTACCACCTTCAATCCCTTTAGTTATCTACGGTGTGGTCTCGGGTACGTCAATTGGTGCTCTGTTCTTAGCGGGTGCGATTCCGGGCTTGATGTGCTGCGCGGCTTTGATGGTGATGAGCTACTACATCTGTAAAAAACGCGGCTACATGGTATTGCCTCGTGCAACGGGTCGTGAGCGTTTGATTGCTTTCAAAGAAGCGTTCCTATCGCTATTGACGCCAATCATCATTATCGGCGGTATCTTTTCAGGAAAATTTACCCCAACAGAAGCGGCTGCGGTTTCATCTCTTTACGCTCTATTCTTGGGTACTGTGGTTTACAAGCAGCTAACGCTTGAGAACTTTATCGAAATCCTGAAAGAGACGGTAAATAACACGGCAGTTGTGGCTCTGATGGTGATGGGCGTAACAGTATTTGGTTGGATTGTAGCGCGTGAACAGCTACCGCAAATGCTGGCTGAATTCTTCTTAACGATTAGTGACAACCCGCTAGTGCTGTTGCTACTGATCAACTTACTGCTGTTGTTCTTGGGTACGTTTATCGAGTCACTTGCACTGTTGCTACTGTTGGTTCCATTCCTTGTGCCTGTGGCGGTTTCAGTCGGTATTGACCCTGTTCACTTTGGTGTAATGGCTATCTTGAACCTGATGATCGGCATCTTAACTCCACCGATGGGTATGGCGTTGTATGTGGTGTCGCGTGTTGGTGATATTCCATTCCACGTGCTTACTCGTGGTGTGATGCCACTGCTTGTGCCGCTGTTTATCGTGTTGGCGCTAGTGGCGGTATTCCCTCAATTTACTCTGCTGTTACCTGAGATCTTCCTCGGCTACGGTCAATAACAATTACTCTACTTGTATGGTGATGAGCCGGGTGCTCCGGCTCTAACTCTCTAGGATATAAAAATGAAAAAACTAACTGGTCTTATTGCTGCTCCGCATACTCCATTTGATATCAACAACAAAGTGAACTTTGGCGCGATTGATCAAATTGCTGAAGTCTTGATTGCACAAGGCGTAAAAGGTGCTTACGTGTGTGGCACTACTGGTGAAGGTATCCACTGTTCAGTGGAAGAACGTAAAGCGATTGCTGAGCGTTGGGTAAAAGCGGCGGATGGCAAACTGGATCTGATTTTACATACTGGTGCACTGAGTATTACTGATGCGATTGAACTTACAGAACATGCAGAAACATTGGATATTTTAGCGACTTCAGCCATTGGTCCTTGTTTCTTTAAGCCAGGTTCAGTGGATGATTTGGTGGAATACTGCGCGCAAATCGCAGCGGCCGCGCCGTCAAAAGGCTTCTACTACTACCACTCTGGTATGTCAGGGGTGAACCTCGATCTAGAGCAGTTTTTGATCAAAGGTGGCGAGCGCATTGAAAACCTATCGGGCGCGAAGTTCAACAATGTTGACCTGTACGAATACCAACGTTGCGTTCGTGTTGCTAATGGTAAATACGATATTCCTTTTGGTGTGGATGAGTTCTTACCTGCTGGCCTAGCGGTGGGGGCTGTAGGTGCTGTGGGTAGTACATATAACTACGCAGCACCACTGTACTTAGAAATTATTGAAGCATTTAACCGTGGCGACCAAGCAAAAGTGGCAGCGCTGATGGATAAAGTGATCGCGATTATTCGTGTCTTGGTTGAATACGGCGGTGTGGCGGCGGGTAAAGTCGCAATGCAACTGCATGGCATTGATGCGGGTAACCCACGTACGCCAATCCGCTCATTGACTGACGCGCAAAAGGCCGATGTTTTGGCGAAAATGCGCGATGCGGGTTTCATGAACCTGTAAGGCATACAACTCATAGCGTTACGCGAATCGCCGAGTAAATCTCTAACTGCGTCGCAGCATGTAAGAAAAATCGACTTGCATGCTGCCTTTTAGAGCAAATCGGAGCAATTAATTCGTAGTGGATGTGTCAAAGTGACCATCACTTTGTTACTTTTAGCGGTCAAAACAAGCATAGAAGAGGCACCTGTGAATACGCCTAAAAATTTGTTGGTTCGATTGCGTTCAAATATAGAGCCGCTGAGTAAGAAATTACGCCAAGTTGCGGACTATATCCTAGAAAATGCCAATGACGTTCAATACCAAACGATCACTGACTTGGCACGTAATACTGAAACAAGTGAAGCTACCGTTGTGCGCTTGTGTCGAGATATGGGCTACAAAGGCTATTCTGATTTTCGTATGGCATTGGCGGTGGGTTTATCGCAAAGCCAAGAGCGTCAGCCACAAGAGTCTGATGGTGATATTTGTGAAGTGTCAGCACAAAGTGCATCAGCGAGTTTGCTTGATACTGCACAACTGATCGATCGCAAAGCGCTTAAACGTATTTGTGATTTGGTGCATAACGCGAGCTTTATTAGTTGTGTCGGCGTTGGCGCTTCGAGCATTGTGGGCCGTTATCTTGCGTTCCGTTTATTACGAATCGGCAAGAAAGTGACCATGTATGAAGATACGCACTTAGCAGCGATGAATGCGGTAAGAAGCCAATCGGGGGATTTGTGGTTTGCCGTATCAAGCTCAGGCTCGACGCGAGAAGTGATTCACGCGGCAACACAAGCTCATACGCGTAATGTGCCAGTGGTGGCGTTGACGAATATCAGCCATAGCCCTCTGAGTGCGATATGCTCAGAGATGTTGGTGGCAGCAAGACCTGAAGGCCCACTAACGGGTGGTGCATTTGCCTCGAAAGTGGGTGCATTGCTACTGGTGGATGTGCTGGTCAATAGCTTGTTAGAAGAGCACCCAGAGTATTCTGAATCGGTACTTGAAACCGCGGAAGTGGTTGTACCGTTACTCAAGTAACCGTCAAATTATTTTAGCCTGCCAAAGAGTGGGCTTTATTTTGCTTTTTTAATGGAGAAAAAATTCTTCTTAACGTGTGGTTGTGGAAAATATTTTTGTTAATGCGAATGCCGAGCTTGACATGATCGAGAGGGCAATCAGCTCATAATAAGGAAATCAATAACATGAAACCATTAACCCCTGTACTACTTACACTACCTTTGCTTGCTGCTTTCTCTGCAGCTTCTTATGCCAATCAAACTTGGCCTGATTTACCCAACGGCGTGAAAAATGGTGTTGGTGCGCAAATAGATTCAAAGATCTATGTTGGGCTTGGTTCAATGGGCAAACAATTTTATATGCTTGATCTGCAGCAGCTGGATAAAGGTTGGCAGCCACAAGCGGACTTTTCTGGCCCTGCACGTGATGGTGCGACCGCAAGCGTGATTAACGATGATATCTATATTTTTGGTGGTTCAGGTAAAGCAGACAGCAAGGCTGCGTCGCCGATTATTTTTGAAACGGTTTATCGATTTGATACCGATGCTAATACGTGGTCGCAAGTGAATACTAAGACGCCAGTTGGGCTACTCGGCGCTGCGTCCTACTCACCAGACAATCAACAGATCGTTTTCTTTGGTGGTTACAACAAGGGATTGTTTGATCAATACCTGCATGACGTGATCACCACCGATAAAAAGGCCACGCCAGAACAATGGCAGAAGATCGTCGACGATTTTATGGGCATGAAGCCGGTTGATTACCAATGGAATCGACAAGTACTGAGTTACAACCCAAGTTCGAATCAGTGGCAGGATCTTGGTTCTTCGCCATATTTGCCGAACTGTGGGGCAGCCTTAGTGGTCGAAGATCAAAATGCGTTGATCATTAGCGGAGAAATTAAACCTGGACTGCGTACAGCAGAAGTAAAATCGTATCAATTTGGTGAAAGCCAGCCATGGATAAGTGAGCATCCACTACCGACTCCAGAGTCTCAGTTGCAACAAGAAGGGGTCGCAGGAGCCTTCGCTGGCACCAGTAACGGCGTAGTGCTCGTCGCGGGTGGCGCGAACTTCCATGGCGCTAAATTGGCCTTTGATAAGGGTAATATGTTTGCTCATAACGGCCTAGCGAAAGCCTTTAATGCAGAGACATACGTGTTTAATCAAGGTGCGTGGAAGCAAGACAAAAACCTGACAGAACCGCTTGCCTATGGCTTGTCCTTTACCGTGAACGATGGCGTGTTGCTGGTTGGCGGTGAGAAACCAGATAGTTCGGCCAGTACCAAGGTGACTAAGTTAACTTGGAATGGTCAGCATGTAGAACAACAGGATTAATCAATGAAGATTCAGTTCACACAGTTAGCGGCGTTGCCTGCTGGATTGAAAAACGGTGTGGGATTTAGCCACATCGCAAGCTCTGATAATAGCACCGAGGTTATTTATGCAGGACTTGGTAGCTTAGGGCAGCAGTGGCTATCGTTTGATATGGATGGTGGCTCGGATTGGCAAGACAAAGCGCCGTTTCCCGGTGTGGCGCGTAATGACGCCGTGTGCATTCCAGTAGAGAGCGGTTGTTTTGTTTTCTCTGGTGCCGGTGTGGCAGAAGGTGGTGATTACACAACCGTGCTGGAGGATGGTTATTACTACGATTGTCAGCAAGACAGCTGGCAGCAAGTGGCAGTGACGACTCCGGTTGGATTGCTCGGCGGTGTAGGTTTCGCTCTCGATAGTGATAATTTGGCGTTTGTGGGTGGCTATAACAAGCGTGTTTTTGATGGTTTGATGGCGCAGCTTAGCGAGCCGTTAACCGCCAATGATGCTGATGCGAAACAAGCGTGTTTAGTGCAGTTTATGTCCCAATCGATTGATGATTATCAATGGAACGACAAAGTTTATGGTTATCAACTGAGTACCCAGCAGTGGCATGTGATTGCGAACAATCCTTTCCAAGCAAACTGTGGTGCAGGCGTTTTCCGCGATGGTGATCGCTTAACCTTAGTTGAAGGGGAAGTGAAGCCGGGTCTGCGCAGCTTACACAGTAAGCAACTGCAGTTTAAAGATGGCAAGGTGGTGGAGTCGATGTATCTACCATCGATTCATGATCTGCACCCAAGTCATGAAGGGTTGGCTGGGGCGTATTGTGGCGAACTGAATGGTCAATGGATAGTGGCTGGTGGGGCATTTTTCATTGGTAGCCAACACAAATACCAGCAAGGGCAGTGGTATAGTCATCAAGGGCTAAGCAAAACCTTCGATAGTAAGGTTTGGTGCTTCGATGGCGCACAATGGCAACACGTTGCTGATTTACCGCAAGGCTGTGCTTATGGCGTCGCTGTAACGACCCAACAAGGTATGGTAGTTGTCGGTGGTGAATCTGCGCAAGGTGAGGCAATGACGGAGTGTTACTTAGTATCGTAATTGTCTAACTGAGTCATTTGTTTAACAAAGAGAGCATTTTTGCTCTCTTTTTTTAGCTTGCTCATTTCAAATATCTGCTTATCTACCGTTTCAAATTAATAGCCAATTCACACTGTAAATCTTTATTTTGTACTGAATCCTACCGCTTATAACCACGCGACAAAGTGTTATACCTTAGTCTAAATTGTCGACAATCTTCTTGATTGCGGCCATTTGGATAGTCTATTTTGTATTCAAGTTAAATAATTGTAGACACTTTGTTGATTTATTGGTTTGTTGCTTAATCAACATGCGTCACTTGAGTATTGAATATGAATGTTGAAGCCAATCCGTCCTATTTAAACACGGACAAAGAGAGTAATAAGTCAATCACGCTCACTGCATCATTGGTTACGTCACTGGTGGAAGCGATTGTCAGTGGTCAAATTCCCGCAGGTAGCAAGATCTCCGAGCCTGAACTGGCGAAATACTATCAAGTCAGCCGTGGGCCGTTGCGTGAAGCAATCATGCGTCTTGAAGGGCTGGGATTGATTGAACGAGCTGCTCATGTTGGGGCTAGGGTGATTACGCTAAGTCCGGAAAAATTGGTTGAGTTGTACGCGGTGCGTGAGGCCTTAGAAGGGATGGCGGCCCGCTTAGCTGCGCGCCATATTCAGCAACAAGAGATCCTAGCCTTGGAGTTGCTGTTGTTGAAGCATTCTAATCATATTGATGAAGTCGAAGGCGCCTCTTACTTTCATCAACACGGCGACTTTGATTTTCATTACCGCATTATTAAAGCCAGCCGCAATCAAAAACTGATTGGTTTGTTGTGTAACGAGCTTTATCACCAACTGCGTATGTATCGCTTCCAATCTCCACGTTCACAATCCCGACCGAAAGAGGCCCTTAAGGAACACAAATTCATTTTGCAGGCAATCCGAGATCGCGATGAAGAGTTGGCCGAAATGCTGATGCGTCGTCATATCTCCGGCAGTCGCAAACTAATCGAACAACAAATCTCTCTTGCTGAAAATCGCTAAGCTGTCATTTGCCAGCATAGGCCAAATAAGGATATCACCATGAACTTATCCCCCGGTGCGAAGTTTCGACTCGCAGTAGAAAATAACCATCCTTTACAAATTGTCGGCACCATCAATCCCTATTGCGCCATGATGGCGAAAAATATCGGCCACCAAGCGATCTATCTTTCTGGTGGCGGCATTGCCAATGCCTCATATGGTTTGCCTGATCTCGGTATTACCACCTTAAACGATGTGTTGGTGGACGTTGAACGTATCACCAATGCCTGTGATTTACCGTTATTAGTCGATATCGATACTGGCTTTGGTGGTGCGTTCAATATTGCCCGTACTATTAAAGCGATGGAAAAAGCCGGTGTTGCTGCGGTGCACATGGAAGATCAAGTCGCGCAGAAGCGTTGTGGCCATCGACCTAATAAAGCCATTGTCAGCCAGCAAGAAATGGTTGATCGGATCAAAGCCGCTGTCGATGCACGCAGTGATACTAGCTTTGTCATCATGGCGCGCACTGATGCGTTGGCCGTAGAGGGAATGGAAAGTGCGATTCAACGAGCGATAGCCTACGTTGAGGCTGGCGCTGAAATGATTTTCCCTGAGGCGGTCAATGAGCTGGGTCAATATGTGCAGTTTTCTACTGCGCTGGCCAAAGCGTGCGGTAAGCATGTGCCTATCTTGGCCAACATTACCGAGTTTGGTCAAACGCCACTATATGGCGGTGAAAAACTAGCTGAAGCCAAGGTGGATATGGTGCTCTACCCGTTAAGTGCATTCCGTGCCATGAACAAGGCGGCGGAAAGGGTTTACAGCCACCTGCTTGAAGTGGGCAATCAAGAAGCGCTATTGGGCTCGATGCAAACGCGTAAAGAGCTCTACGCCCACCTCGATTATCACGCCTATGAAGATAAGCTCGACAGTCTGTTTTTGTTAGAGGATGAGATTACTTCAGAGGCGAAGTAACCACTTACTTAACACCGTCTGTCCCAATATAAATCAGGCTAATCAATAAATAGTTACTCAACAAATAAGTCAGCAAATAACCAATAACGAGAAACCGTCTAGTGACGATAACGCATCCCAATAGAGGATAACTTGCTAGACAGAAAAGGAGTTCAACATGCCTTCTACACAAGCAATTGATGCAACGGTAAGTGGCGCAGGTCTGCGCGGTCAAAGCGCAGGAAGCACAGCGCTATGTACGGTGGGAAAATCAGGCACAGGCCTGACTTATCGTGGCTATGATATTACCGATCTAGCCAACAATGCTCAGTTTGAAGAAGTGGCGCATTTGCTGCTGCGCGGTCATCTGCCGAATCAACAAGAGCTGGACAACTACAAAACCCACTTGATTGCGTTGCGTGGCTTACCTATACAGCTTAAGCAGGCGTTAGAGCTGGTTCCAGCGGATGCTCATCCGATGGATGTGATGCGAACAGGTTGCTCAATACTGGGTAATTTAGAGCAAGAAATGGAGTTTTCGCAGCAATTGCCCGCAACAGAGCGCATGTTGGCGCTTTTCCCTGCGATTATTTGTTACTGGTATCGCTTTAGTCACGACGGGGTGCGAATCGATACTGAAGATCAAAGCCAAGACTCGCTTGGCGGCTACTTTTTACAAATACTCACCGATAAAGCGCCGAGTGCGATGCAAAAGCAGGTAATGCATTGCTCGCTTATCTTATACGCTGAGCATGAATTTAATGCCTCAACCTTTGCGGCTCGCGTTTGTGCTTCAACTCTATCCGATATTCATTCATGCGTGACGGCAGCCATCGGCACCTTGCGCGGGCCTTTGCATGGTGGTGCGAATGAAGCGGCGATGGCAATGATTGAAAACTGGCAAACCCCAGACGAAGCAGAAAAAAACATCCTACGAATGTTGGTAAACAAAGACAAGATCATGGGTTTTGGTCATGCCATTTATCGTCAAAGCGATCCGCGCAATGCGCTGATTAAACGTTGGGCTAAAGAGTTATCACGCGCAGTCGGTGATACCCATTTATATGCGGTCTCAGAACGCGTAGAAGCAGTGATGAAGCGAGAAAAAGACCTGTTCTGTAACGCTGATTTTTTCCATGCTTCGGCGTATCACTTTATGGATATTCCGACCAAATTATTTACCCCTATCTTTGTGATGAGCCGTTTAACTGGTTGGGCAGCACACATTTATGAACAGCGCGAGAATAACCGCATTATCCGTCCTAGCGCCGACTACACCGGCCCTGAGTATCAAGCTTGGGTACCCATCGCTGAGCGATAAATTTCAGGGCAATCAATACAGCAGATGGCCTGCTAACGTTGATGTTAGCAGGCGGTGATTAAGGCCAAAGAGAATCAAATAGGAACTCGGTTATGAGCATAAACAGCCAATATCGTAAGCCGCTGATAGGAACAGAGTTAGAGTATTTTGATGCACGAGCAGCAGTCGATGCCATCGCAGAAAATGCGTATCAATCGCTGCCTTACACTTCTCGTGTTTTCGCGGAGCAGTTAGTGCGCCGCTGCGATCCTGCCATGCTAGATGCAAGCTTAAAACAATTGATTGAGCGTAAGCGTGATTTGGATTTTCCATGGTATCCAGCACGGGTGGTGTGCCATGACATTCTCGGCCAAACGGCTTTGGTTGATTTGGCCGGTCTACGCGATGCGATTGCTGAGCAAGGGGGTGATCCGGCCAAGGTGAATCCGGTGGTGGAAACCCAGTTGATCGTTGATCACTCGTTGGCGGTTGAGCATGCTGGCTTTGATCGCGAGGCGTTTGATAAAAATCGTGCGATAGAAGATCGTCGTAATCAAGATCGTTTTGATTTTATTGAGTGGTGTAAAACGGCGTTTGAAAACGTCAGTGTGATCCCGGCGGGTAACGGCATCATGCACCAGATCAATCTCGAGAAGATGTCGCCAGTGGTGCAAGTTAAACAAGGGGTTGCTTACCCTGATACCTGTGTCGGGACAGACAGTCATACACCACATGTGGATGCACTAGGTGTGATTGCGATTGGCGTGGGTGGCCTTGAAGCAGAAACTGTAATGTTGGGCCGACCATCAATGATGCGCTTGCCGGATATTGTTGGCGTGAACATTACAGGGCAGCGTCAAGCAGGTATTACGGCCACTGATATTGTGTTGGCAATGACCGAGTTTTTGCGCAATGAGCGCGTTGTATCGTGCTATTTGGAGTTTTTTGGCGAAGGCGCGCGAGCGCTAACCATTGGCGATCGTGCAACGATTTCTAATATGACGCCAGAATACGGTGCCACCGCCGGCATGTTCTACATCGACGAGCAAACTATTCACTATCTCAAGCTGACTGGTCGCGATGACGAGCAGATTGCATTAGTCGAAAACTACGCTAAACAGACGGGATTGTGGGCTGATGATCTGCAAAACGCTGAGTATGAGCGCGTGTTGGAGTTTGATCTTTCCAGCGTAACACGCAATATGGCCGGGCCTTCTAATCCGCATTCTCGTCTCCCCACTTCAGAGCTTGCTGCCCGTGGCATTGCTGATGGTGCAAAACTCAATGCTGACAAGCTTGGCGCAGATCAAAATCTACCGGATGGGGCGGTGATCATCGCCGCCATTACCTCCTGTACTAACACCAGTAACCCGCGCAATGTAGTGGCCGCGGCATTGGTGGCTAAAAAGGCCAATCAATTAGGGTTAACCCGTAAGCCGTGGGTCAAAACCTCCTTCGCGCCGGGATCGAAAGTCGCCAAGCTCTATTTAGAGGAGGCGGGCTTGCTCACTGAGCTGGAGCAATTGGGTTTTGGCATTGTTGGTTATGCTTGTACTACTTGTAATGGTATGAGCGGTGCATTAGAACCGGCCATTCAGCAAGAAATTATTGAGCGCGATCTCTACACCACTGCCGTTCTCTCTGGTAATCGCAATTTTGATGGTCGTATTCATCCTTATGCCAAACAAGCCTTTCTCGCGTCGCCTCCGTTAGTGGTTGCCTATGCATTGGCAGGCACGATGCGCTTTGATATTGAGCGCGATGCGTTAGGCATCAATAGCCAAGGTGAATCGATTTATCTTAGTGATTTATGGCCAAGCGATCAAGAGATTGATGCGGTAGTCAAGACCAGCGTCAAGCCTGAGCAGTTTAAGCAAGTCTATATTCAGATGTTCAAACTCGATAATGATCGGCAAACGACAAAGCCGCTCTATGACTGGCGTGAAATGAGCACGTATATTCGTCGCCCTCCCTATTGGCAAGGCGCGCTTGCTGGAGAGCGAACATTATCGGCGATGAGGCCTTTGGCGATATTGGGCGACAACATCACCACTGATCACCTTTCACCCTCCAATGCGATCTTACCGACGAGCGCAGCGGGGGAGTACTTAGCCCAAATGGGACTACCGGAAGAAGACTTTAATTCCTATGCCACGCACCGTGGCGATCACCTCACTGCGCAACGCGCAACATTTGCCAATCCAAAGCTGTTCAATGAAATGGTTAAGGACAATGGCGAAGTGGTACAAGGTTCACTAGCTCGCGTGGAACCGGAAGGCCAAGTGATGCGCATGTGGGAAGCGATTGAAACTTATATGCAGCGCAAGCAGCCTTTGATTGTGATTGCCGGTGCCGATTATGGCCAAGGCTCATCACGCGATTGGGCGGCGAAAGGGGTGCGCTTGGCTGGGGTTGAGGTGATTGTGGCTGAAGGCTTTGAGCGCATTCACCGCACCAACCTTGTGGGGATGGGAGTGCTGCCGTTGCAGTTTAAAGCGGGAACGAATCGCCATACTTTAGCGCTGGATGGTTCAGAGCTTTACGACGTAGTCGGTGAGATTTCAGCAGGTGTCGATTTGGCTTTAGTGATCACTCGAACCAATGGCGACAAGCTCGATGTCGCCGTGACGTGTCGCCTAGATACCGCCGATGAATTGCATGTTTATCAAGCGGGTGGCGTGTTACAGCGCTTTGCTCAAGATTTTTTGGCTGAGTGAGGGAGAGAAGATCATGAACAAAATTCGTTTCTTAAAACAAACCCCATGCTCAAAACAAGAAGGGTATTCGGCAGCAAGCTACAACGAAGCGCGCCAGTGTGAATATTCCACCGCAATGCAAATGAAAGTACCTGCGACTTACATGCGGGGCGGCACCAGCAAAGGGGTGTTCTTTCGCCTCAATGATCTGCCGCCTGCGGCGCAGGTCGCGGGTGAGGCGCGTGACCAATTATTGCTGCGCGTGATTGGCAGCCCTGATGCTTATGGTAAGCAGATTGATGGTATGGGCGGAGCAACGTCCAGCACCAGTAAAGTGGTGATTGTCAGCCAAAGTGCGCGTGCTGATCATGATGTTGATTACTTATTTGGTCAGGTTTCGATTGATCAACCGTTCGTCGATTGGAGTGGTAACTGCGGTAATCTTTCTGCCGCTGTCGGCCCGTTCGCGATCCACGCTGGGCTAGTCGATGCCAAGCGTCTGCCGCGTAACGGCATTGCAGAGGTGCGTATCTGGCAGGCCAATATCAGCAAAACCATCGTGGTACATGTGCCGATGTTCAATGGGCAAGTACAAGAGTGCGGCGACTTTATGCTAGATGGGGTCACTTTTCCTGCCGCTGAAATCCAAGTTGATTTTGTTGACCCAGCGGATGGCTCTGGACTGCTTTTCCCGACCGGAAACTTGGTTGATGATCTTGAGGTGCCAGGCGTGGGTACGTTTAACGCGACCTTAATCAGCGCTGGTATTCCGACGATTTTTATTGATGCTCACTCGCTTGGTTATCAAGGTACTGAGCTGCAAGATGCGATTAATGTTGATGAGCAAGCGCTGGCTAAGTTTGAAAAAATTCGAGCCTATGGCGCGCTCAAAATGGGCTTGATCAGTGATATTGAACAAGCCAAAAGCCGTCAACATACGCCAAAGATCGCTTTTGTTTCTGAAGCGAAAGAGAGCCTTTCTTCCAATGATAATGTCATTGCCCGCGATGAGGTGAATTTGCTGGTACGCGCCTTGTCGATGGGCAAACTGCACCACGCCATGATGGGTACGGCAGCGGTGGCGATTGCATCTGCAGCGTGTGTCCCCGGAACACTGGTGAACGTTGCGGCGGGCGGCGGTGTGCGCTCGGCGGTGACCTTTGGTCACCCATCTGGAATCCTAAAGGTGGGGGCGCAAGCGAGTCAAACGGACAATGAGTGGCAGATAGAGAAAGTCACTATGAGCCGCAGTGCGCGAGTCCTAATGGAAGGGATGGTGCGAGTTCCGTTCGATTCCATTTTCTCATAACGCTTAGATAATCTCAGTGAGTCGCTTTATTTAAGGACGATACATTCGCATTTATCGCATTGACGGCGATATTCCACGCTCTTTTTATCTTTATATGACTTATCGCTTTAACGGCTGCATGGTAGTATTGCTCGAATTTTCAATAGCATATCAAGGAAGAGTATGACTCCGAATCAACAAGCGTTTCTTGACCAATACCTTACTCAGCTCTCGGAAGCAGAGCGCAACAACATTCCGCAGTTTTTTGCTGAGTATTTTTGTGCCGATGAATACAACGCGAATGAGTGTGCACGTTTAATCGATCTGGGGATCAAAACCGCCTCATGCAGTTTGAAAGCTGGCTACGATATTGATGATGAGCCTTTGCCTGTGGTTGGGCGTTTAACGGTAGTGTTGGATTGGAATGCAACGCCTATTTGCATTGTTAAACTGACTAGCGTCGAAATTTGTCCATTCAATCAAGTGACCGAGGCGTTTGCCCAGTCAGAAGGCGAGGGGGATGGCACCTATGCTTGGTGGCGCAAAGCACATATCGATTTCTTTAACCAATACGCTCAAGAAATCGGCGTTGGTTTTACTGAAGAATCAGAACTGGTGTTAGAGCGCTTTGAGAAGGTTTACCCAGTTTAGTGAGATGCCACAGGGTTGTTATTACGTTGTCTTTGGGGCGGCATAAAGCTAAGAGTGAGGGGCAATGAGGGGCGATCCCCCTCATTGCGACGAGTCACTTGTCCAATCTCGATGCGGATTGTTCAGTATAGGCAAAGTCAAAGACGTGTTTAACAAATGACAATGCGTTAATGAACCTTAGATGCTGCCATTTCAAACTCTTTCGCCAGTAGGGCTTGCTGTGCTTTTTCATGGCCTTGTTTGGCGGCTTTTTGATACCACATCATTGCTAACTGCTTGCTTTCAAAATCTTCGAGGTTTGAGTGATATAGCGTACCGAGAATGTACTGGGATTCAGCATCACCTTGTTCTGCCGCCATGGTATACCACGCGATCGCTTCATTCATATCTTGCTCAATGCCTTTGCCTGCTTCTAGCATCACACCGAGATTATATTGCGCCGCTACCGATCCCTGTTTCGCCGCTTTGACGTACCAGAAATACGCTTCTTTTTTGTTAACGGGAGTGCCTACGCCGAGTTCGTACAACGACGCTAAGCTAAATTGGGCGTCGGCATGGCCATTCTCAGCGGCATGGTGGTACCAAATGAAAGCCTTAGTCTTATTTGGCTCTGTGCCTAGACCAAAATCGTACATCATGCCAACATTATACTGTGCTTCCACATGACCTTGCTCTGCTGCCCTAAGGAACCACGTGAAAGCGTCGGGTTTGTTTTCCTCTATATCAGCGCCGAAATAGAGCATCATAGCTAAATTAAACTGAGCCTCAGCATGACCTTGTTGTGCGGCGATCAGATACCATTTTATTGCTTCGGACTTATTTTTTTCGACGCCTTTACCAAGCTCCAGCATTAACGCTACGCTGTATTGAGCTTCAAGATGGTTTTGCTCGGCAGCTTGATAATACCAATATAACGCTGCTCCTAGATCTTCATCGGTACCGATGCCATAAGCAAGCATTGTCGCCATGTTATATTGTGCTTCAGCGTTACCTTGCTCAGCCGCTTTGTGGTACCACTCCAGTGCTTGCTGGAGATTCTCTTCTACTCCTTGAGCAAACTCCAACATTCTACCGACGTTAAGCTGTGCTTTGGCATGGCCTTGTTCCGCCGCCTTTAAATACCAGTGAAACGCCATAGATCGATTTTCACTAATACCATCACCGTGATAATACATCGTCGCGAGATGGTATTGGGCACGCCCGTTGCCTTGCTCTGCCGCTTGTTCCATCCACCGTGTTGCTTGTGCTTTGTCTACTGGTGTTGTTTCACCAAAGTAATACATATGGCTAAGGTAATATTGAGCTTCACTGTGCCCATCTGTGGCGGCTTGGCTGAATAGTTCGAAGGCTTTCTCTTTATTTATTGATGCGCCATTGCCAAAATAGTATTGAACACCAAGGTCATAAGTTTCTTTACCTGTTTGGTGCTCTATCGCGTAATGAGTACATCCCAAAATGGGATTAATCAGCAATGTCATAGCTAGAATAAAACCTTTCATGCTCTTTTTATTAGACCTGTATGGTTGAACCGTAACGTACACAAGGACTGACGGTTATATAAATTTACGTGATCATATAGTGTGTTGAAGAGTAAGCAAAGTGTTGTTTTTATTGAAAACTATACAGTGATCGTTGAGATTGAACACACTAAATCTTTTTGGCTATGTGCTGCTTTATGCGCTCTATACGGGTATAGAAGGATTTGCTGAATTAATTTCGATAGGGAATGATGGGTTATCTGTTAAAATCACCTAATCCAAGCTGCTACTGAGCGTAGCGCTGCCTCGTTGTGATAACGATGATCTCAATCTTGATTTAGGAAACTGCTCAATGAGCCAACAACCAAACAATCCATTACATGGCTTAAGTCTTGAAAAAATTCTGACTCGCTTAGTTGAACACTACGGTTGGAATGGGCTGGACCAAAGAATTCGTATCAATTGCTTCAATAGTGATCCTTCAATTAAGTCTTCTTTGAAGTTTTTGCGTAAAACCCAATGGGCTCGCGACAAAGTTGAAGCTCTGTATATTGATACTTTCAGCTAACGGTTTGAGGTACTAGGCTCTCACTTTGGCGAGAGCCTAGCGCCAAATGTTTACTTTTGGAGATCCGGCTGGCTATATCCCCCACGATTTGCCTTATGCTCTTGTGAACTAAGTGCTGTTCTCTCTACTTCTCGCTTCTTGCTTCTCACTTGGTTTCTTTTCGTAACGACTTTCCTATCTCATAGAGCTTACTTTCTGTCATTGCGTAAATTTACGTAAATATGATGCTTAAAACCGTCACGTTATAGCAATATTTTGTTTTGACTTTAAATGTGATTTAAACATGCATTGTTATGCTATTTAAGGCGGAGTTTTTGGATTTTATTATGTGGCTTTGTTCACAGTTTAAATCTAATGTCCACTAAAAATTGTCGTAATGTTTGTTAGTCCAAATGATTTCTTTAGCGTCAATGGAATATCTGTAACTATTTTTAAATTATCAGAATTACTTTTGATAATAAAGCTATATCAGTGATTGGTTTTTTATTTATCTATATAAATCAATTGGATGGGATTTGCGCTGTGTCAGTTTGATAGAGATTCATGGCCACTTGGTCTGCTCACACTTATCTTCTTGATGCAAGGGAAAAATACGGCGATAAGTATATTTAATCGAGATTATTAATTTTATTTGTTTAAATTTATGTGAAGTGAATAATTTGATTAATTTATGCTTATTCTGGGTATTTTTATCTACATTGATTTTTGTATTTGTGGCATATTTAGCGCTCTTGCTTACCACTTGGATAGTAAAGAAAATTGCACTCAAGCGTTTATTCTAATTCCTAATGGTGTTTTGGATTGAATTGTGAAGTTCAGGTGTTCCTGACGATAATTTGGTTTGGTGCATCAATTTTTGCTTGAGTCGTAATGTGTTTATATTGGAGATTAAATGAACAACAAACTTAGGATTGCTTCGGCGATTGCTGCTGCCCTGTGGATTTCTGGTTGTGATATGTCATCACACGCCGCACCACAAGAAGGTGCGCAAGCGGTTCCAGTAAGCATCATCGAACTTAAGAGCCAACCTCAAGCGATTACTATGGAATTGCCAGGTCGAAGCCGTGCCTATATGGAAGCTGAAGTTCGCCCGCAAGTTAATGGTATCGTGCTTGCGCGTAGCTTTACCGAAGGTGGTTACGTTGAACAAGGCCAATCGTTATATCAAATTGATGATGCGACTTACAAAGCGGCCTTGATCAGCACTAAAGCTGAGCTAAAACGTGCAGAAGCAGCGTTGGCATCAACTGGCGCGACGGCAAAACGTTTTAAAGAGCTTTTAAAAACCAAAGCGATCAGCCAACAAGATTTTGACCAAGCTCAAGCTGCTTACCTAGAAGCGCAAGCGAGCGTGGCGGTGGCAAAAGCCGCAATCAATAATGCTGAGATCAATCTTGAGTACACCAAGGTAGAAGCGCCAATTGCGGGTCAAATCAGTAAATCAAGCGTGACGCCTGGTGCTCTTGTGACAGCTAACCAGCCACAAGCTCTAGCGAAAATCTCACAACTTGATCCAATCAATATCGATATTGCGCAATCAAGCACACAAATGCTGCGTTTGAAACAGCGTATTGCCAGTGGTCAACTAAGCCAGCCAGAAACGGCAGAAGTGCGCCTTGTGCTAGCAGATGGTCAGGTTTACCCACACACCGGTTCGATGAAGTTTGCTGAAGTAACGGTAAATGAAAACACCGGCGCTGTGACATTACGCGCGGAGTTCCCAAACCCTGAAGGCATTTTGCTACCGGGTATGTTCGTGCGAACTATCGTCACGGTTGGTACTGATCCAACTGCGATTCTTGTGCCACAAAAAGCAGTGACTCGTAACCCGCGCGGTGAAGGTATCGCAATGGTTGTGAACGCTGAAAACAAAGTTGAATCACGGGTTGTGACGACGGAAGAAGTGATCAACAACCAATGGCTGATCTCTTCTGGCTTAAAAGATGGCGATAAAGTCATTATCGAAGGTCTGCAGAAGATCCGTCCGGGCGCGTCTGTTAACGCAAGCGTGCTTGACGATACAAAAGCAAGCTCATAGGGACTGAAGATGGCTCGTTATTTCATTGATCGCCCGATCTTTGCTTGGGTAATCTCGATTATCATCATGCTGGCTGGTGTGTTTGCTATCACTAGCTTGCCGGTATCGCAGTATCCAAGTATTGCGCCGCCAACGGTGGTGATCAGCGCGAACTACCCTGGCGCATCGGCAAAAACGGTGGAAGACTCAATTACACAGGTAATTGAGCAGCGTATGACAGGTCTTGACCACTTACGCTACATCACTGCTGAGAGTGACAGTTTTGGTAATGCGCAAATCAAGCTAACGTTTAATGCTGAAGCAGACATCGATATTGCGCAGGTTCAAGTACAGAACAAGCTGCAATTAGCGATGCCTATGCTACCTCAAGTGGTGCAAGCCCAAGGTGTAAGCGTAAACAAAGCGGGTAGTGGCTTCCTGATGGTTCTGGGTTTTGTATCAGAAGATGGTTCGATGGACGAAGCTGACATAGGCGACTATGTGGCGGCGAACATTCAAGAACCGCTAAGCCGCGTTGCGGGTGTGGGCGACATTCAAATGTTTGGCGCTCAATACGCTATGCGTATTTGGCTAGACCCATTAAAACTTAACCAGTACAACTTGACTACCAACGATATTATCGGCGCGATCCGTGAGCAAAATGCTCAGGTATCAGCAGGTCAGTTAGGTGGTACGCCGTCAGTGCAGGGACAGGAGCTTAACGCGACGATCTCTTCTCAGTCGCTACTGAAAACACCACAAGAGTTCCGCAATATCGTATTGAAATCGGACTCAACCGGTGCACAAGTTCTATTGAGTGATGTTGCGAAAGTTGAAATTGGCGCAGAAAGTTACATGGCGCGTGGTTTCTACAACGGCAAAGTGGCTTCTGGTGTGGCAATTCAGCTAACCGCTGGTGCGAACGCATTGGCAACCAAAGAAGCTGTTTTAGACCGTATGTCTGAACTAGAACCTTTCTTCCCTGCTGGGTTAGAAATGGTTGTGCCATTTGATACTACACCGTTCGTAAGCAGCTCGATTGAAGGCGTTGTGAAAACTCTGCTAGAAGCAATTGTACTGGTATTTATTATCATGTACCTGTTCTTGCAGAACTTCCGCGCGACCCTGATCCCGATGATTGCGGTACCAGTGGTACTATTGGGTACGTTTGGTATTTTGGCTGTTGCAGGTTTCTCGGTAAACACGCTGACGATGTTCGCAATGGTACTGGCCATCGGCTTGCTGGTGGACGATGCGATCGTCGTAGTAGAGAACGTAGAGCGTATTATGTCGGAAGAAGGCTGTACGCCTTTGGAAGCGACACGTAAATCGATGGACCAGATCACTGGCGCATTGATTGGTATCGGTCTAACACTGTCTGCGGTATTCGTACCAATGGCATTTATGTCAGGCTCTACTGGTGTAATTTACCGTCAGTTCTCGATTACCATCGTATCAGCAATGGCCTTGTCAGTGTTGGTGGCAATGATTCTTACGCCGGCACTTTGTGCCACGATGCTGAAGCAAGTTGAGAAAGGTCATGCCTACACGGATAAAGGCTTTTTTGGTGCATTTAACCGCTGGTTTGACCGTAACACCGACCGTTATGAATCAGGTGTAGCAAGCATCATTAAGCGTACTGGCCGCACTTTCATGGTGTTCCTCGCGATCACTATCGGTACTGCCTACCTATTTGTTCGCATGCCAACCGCCTTCCTTCCAGATGAAGATCAAGGTGTTATGTTTGCACAAGCTATTTTGCCTGCTAACTCGTCTCAAGAAAGCACGATTAAAGTGTTGGAACAAGTTGAGCAATACCTAAACACACAAGAGTCAGATTCGATTCAATCTGTGTTCTCGGTAGCAGGCTTTAGTTTTGCGGGTATGGGTCAAAACATGGGTATGGCGTTCATCAACCTAAAACCATGGGATGAGCGTACTGAACCAGGTACTGACGTACAATCTGTTGCTAACCGTGCAATGGGCGCTTTCATGCAGATCAAAGAAGCGATGGTATTTGCCTTCGTTCCGCCAGCTGTAATGGAGCTAGGTACTGCGGGTGGTTTCGACTTCTACCTACAAGACCGTAGTGGCCAAGGTCATGAAGCATTGATTGCGGCCCGTAACCAACTATTGGGTATGGCAGGACAAAACCCTAATCTTGTTGGTGTACGTCCTAATGGTCAGGAAAACGCGCCAATTTACCAAGTGCATATTGATCATGCCAAACTGCGCGCTCTAAGCCTGAACATTGCTGAAGTTAACTCGGTATTAGCTTCTGCATGGGGTGGTTCTTACGTGAATGACTTTATCGACCGTGGCCGTATTAAAAAGGTAATGGTTCAAGGTGAAGATCAATACCGTATGCAACCTGAAGATTTAGACAAATGGTTCGTACGTAACAGCAAAGGCGAAATGGTACCTTTCTCAGCATTCGCAACTGGTACTTGGGAGTTTGGTCCTCCACGTCTAGAGCGTTTCAACGGCCTACCGTCGGTGAACATTCAAGGTGCGGCAGTGCAAGGTTTTAGTACCGGTGCTGCGATGGATATCATCGAAGATCTTGCCGCGCAATTACCGCCGGGCTTTGGTATTGAATGGAACGGTCTGTCTTATGAAGAGCGTCTATCTGGTAACCAAGCGCCAGCGTTGTATGCCCTGTCTATTCTCGTGGTATTCCTAGTATTGGCGGCTCTTTATGAGAGTTGGTCTGTACCGTTTGCGGTGGTACTGGTTGTACCACTTGGTGTGATTGGTGCGATTGTGGCGATGAACCTACGCGGTTTACCAAACGACGTATTCTTCCAAGTTGGTCTACTGACAACCGTTGGTCTTGCAACCAAGAACGCGATCCTAATCGTTGAGTTTGCTAAAGAGTACTACGAAAAAGGTGCAAGCCTAACGGAAGCAACATTGCACGCTGTACGTGTACGTCTGCGTCCTATCTTGATGACGTCACTAGCCTTTGGTTTGGGTGTTGTACCGCTTGCGATCAGTTCGGGCGTAGGTTCTGGTGCGCAAAACGCAATCGGTACAGGTGTACTAGGTGGTATGGTGGGGTCAACCTTCCTAGGTATCTTCTTTGTACCGCTTTTCTTTGTTGTGGTAGAGCGTATCTTTAGCCCTCGTGAGCGCGAAGAGCGTCGTAAGCGCAAGCTAACACCAGAGACAAACGAAGCGTAATAACCGCGATATCTGTTGATAGCAAAAATAGAAAGGGTCGACTAAGTCGACCCTTTTTTTGTGTCATAGTGAAGAGCACAAAAACCTGGAGAGATGAAGCCAAGCCAACGGGTAGATTAGAAGTCGTACTGACCACCCAATGCCATCATGCTCATGTTTGAGAAGCTGTCGGCTTGGTACTTGAAGTTAGCACTTATCGATACATTGTCGGTTAGGTGATATTCAATGCCAACCACACCAACCATACCCAGCTCATTGCTCTGTTTGGAGGCATGGAGGGGATCTGCACCTGCTTTGGTGGCAGAAAGCTGATATTGCGTATAGGTCGCCCCTGCTTTCATCTTTAAGCTCCAATCGCGGCTATTAGTCAGCGATAGGGCATAGACGGGCATTAACGAAAATTGCTTAGCTTCTAATGACACATCCCACAGATTGCTGCTATCAGATTCATGGTAGTGATAATTTTTTTGATAGCCCATTTCAAGTGCGAAATTATTATCAAAGTGGTAGCCAGCCAATAATGTGATAAAGCCGTCGGTTGAATCAGGGCTGAGTTTTTGCTCGCTAGCCAGGTCATACACAGTGATGTCGTGATGGGGCGTCGCACGGCCCACTTCCAAACCAATATAAGGCGAAGCAAACGCGGGCAATGCGCAAACAAGCAGTGGGGAAAAACAATATTTCTTCATAGAATCAATCCAGTAACTGAAGCGCCGTATTTTATGGGTTGCGATTGAATTAGTTAACTAGTGAGCGCTGCATATTTGTGCGGTTGAATGTCAGAAAATTCTCACGCGCTCATTGGGTTAGTCAAAGGAGTGATGATGGTCAGGTTCGCATACCGATGTTCGGATATTATCGATTGACTGACATAGTGGTGAGTTGGGCGAGTTGAGTCACTCGCCCAAAAAATAAAGCAAACTGAATTAATTCATATCAAGCAGTCTTGGCTCATTAAAGAGTTGCTGTAGTGTTTGGAGAAATTGCCCTACGTGCAAGCCATCCATTAAGCCGTGGTGCACTTCAACCGATAATGGCATGCGCCATTGTTCGCCTTGCTGCACCAACTTACCAAACGCCATCTTCGGCACACTATCAGGGAAGTTAACATCTCTCGCGTGACTCATGCTGGTGAAATCAATCCATGGCAATACGGTGAGGTGAATGGTGTTTTGCTTCATCTCCTGGCCAATGAATTGCTCTAAGATAAATGGCGTATTCTTAATGCGAGTTTCCGCGTCGGTCGCACTCGTTGTAAAGTGAGCAAAATCGGCGTGGTAGTCTAAATCACAAAATCTCACTGTGTCATCGGTGGCGAGTAAAGCGACACTGACTTGCATTGGTGAGTAGATACGCACTTCTTCACCGACCAATCGATAAGCCATCGGCTCACATTGATTCAACGCTTGCTGGGTTAGATAGAGATAGGCGTGAAAGAAGCGATGATTATGTTGCTTACAATATTGGTATAGCGCAGAAACATCGATATTCGAGCAGATGTTATACCAAGGATGACTAAAGCCTTGATAGAACTTGAAGTGTTCGGCACGCGCCCATTGGCTGACATCCAGCACTTGATACGCCATGTGATTTCCCTATGAGTTTCAATGATTTTAACCGTTGCGATTGTATTGATAGTGGTGGGAGAAGAGAACTAAAATTTAGTGAAGTTTTGTAATTGAGAACTCGCAAAATACGATTGAAATGTTCGATGCACACAATCCCCTCGCTAAGACGTATCAGAGCCATTACCATGTGCAATAAGTTTATTGATTGAAGGTGTGTTATGTCTTTTCCTGCTTGTCCAAATTGTCAGTCTGAGTTTGTTTATCAAGATCAAAACAATCTTGTGTGTCCGGAATGTGCGCATGAGTGGAATCCGGATGAGGTCGAAGAAGGTCTAAATATCAAAGATGTTAACGGTACCTTGTTGGTTGAAGGTGACAAAGTCACACTTGCGAAAGACCTCAAAGTGAAAGGTAGCTCGCTGGTGCTTAAAATTGGCACCAAAGCGGTGATTAAACGCATTGTTGAAGGTAAAGATCATCAACTGGATTGCAAAGTAGATGGCGCTGGTGAAATGATGGTGACTGCGAAGTTTGTCAAAAAAGCGTAGTGAATGTTGGTCACTATTTTCTGTTATCTATGAGTATAGAAATATAGTTAAAGAGTAGCGACGATATAAATCAAGAGTAAGGAAGTGAGGTAATAATGGAAGATAACGTATTTGAACGTGGCTTTACTGGTGAGCCAGAAATTAGTGCACGCCTTTATAATTTGGCGATTGGCGCTGTATTGTGTTGGGGGTTTTGGATCAACTGGTTAATGGTTTCAGCCATTCCCGTCGAGGTGATTGCATCGATCAATCCTTGGGTCTTTTTCATCGGCTATTTTGCTAGCTGTTTTATCGGTATTTATCTCTTTCGGTCGTCATCGAATCCGTTAGTCAGCTTTCTAGGCTATAACTTCGTGGTGGTGCCTTTTGGCCTAATCATTAATATGGTGGTATCCCAATACGATCCCGCCTTGGTGTTATCGGCAATTCAAGTGACCGGGCTTGTTACTGGGGTGATGATGATACTTGGCACTCTATTCCCGAACTTCTTCGCTAAGATTGCTGGTGCATTGACCATCGCGCTGCTCGCCGTGATTGTGGTTGAGCTGTTTCAAATCTTCGTTTTGGGCATTCATCAAGCGTGGATAGATTGGGCTGTTGCGGTAATTTTCTGTGGTTACATCGGTTATGACTGGGGGCGCGCAAATCAGATCCCAAAAACCTTAGATAATGCTGTCGATAGTGCTGCGGCGCTTTACATGGACATCATCAACTTGTTCCTACGTATTCTACGCATTATGGGACGTAAATAGTCTCTTATTTACGTATTACTTCGAGCCCTAGATGCGATTAAGAGCTAAGCCACTCAATCTTTTAGTGTGGCTTAGCTCGCTATGACTTAGCTCGGTCGAATTGATCAGTCATAAAGTGTATCGAAGGCTTTCTTTAGGTCTTCATGGCTGGGCAGTGGGTATAGAAAATCACGCCATTTTTCGCTATCAGCATGTTCGATGACATAACGGCTAAAAGCAAAGCTCTTCGGTGAGATATAGACAAGCTCCCCATTCTGGTAGCCTAGGTAACTATAACTCATTTTTAGGGTTGGGCTTTCTGGGGTGGCTTGGGCGAGTCTGCGAATGAGGCGATGATAGTATTGATTGGTATACCACACATCCCCTCCGTTTAGAGAGACAATATGCTCAGCTGGCGAATAGGTCGCTATCTTGTTATTTGGGGCTTGTGAGCTAAAGACACGGCCATCGCCATGGCCATCACACATGTAACTATCACCGAACTTACTTGCTTCAACATTGCATTGATATCGAGTTGGAAGGTACTGTTTACGCTCAATCACTTTGAAGGTTGTAGCGTCAACAATACACGTTAAGCCATGTCCGCTTTCTTGAAGATAGATGCGGTTTTCTGCTCGGTTGAAGACAATGTTGTAATCGCGAGGAGAGTAGTATATCTCCTCAATTTCAGGATCATTGACCTCAAAAAAATCAAGAATCTCTTTACTAGGCAACTTCACCAACACAAGTAAGTCACTATTTTTTACGATGACCTGGCTGCTATCGGCTGCCCAAAGGTACTCAGCATTCCACGTGAACTCTTCGTCATTGAGTTTTGTGATTTCTTGAGTCGCTAAATCATAAAGCACGACGCCGATAGAGAGTGGAAGAACCATATAGCGTCCATTAGGAGAGCGGCTCATATAACTGGCGCTGTCGCGGGCGCCCTTTCCTAGAGCAGGCGGTGGCGGTAATTGACCTTCAGGGATAAGCAGTTGTGGTTCTCCGCCATTGACGTTGAGTGCCCAATAGCTGAGTTTGGTTTTATCTTCACTATTTGCAACGGTAAATAAAATTTGTGGCACTTCTAGGTTTTCCGTATTCCAATCGGCTACTTTCAGATTATTAGGAAATTCAAATCTGTAGGTATAGTGCCACTCTTTCGCACTGTCTTGTCTATCCAGTTGTTCCGCCAAGAGCGCTATGCGGGCTCTTTCTTTGAAGTAGGGTTTGGTGAGAGTGTAAGTGATCCCGCCACCCACTATGATACAAGCGCTGATTCCAATCAGTAATTTTGTTTTTCTATTTATCTTACTAACAGTCAAGTTGGATTCTCTTATTTGTGTTGGGCTTGAGCCCCATAATTGTCGCCTATCGTATTGGATTTATCGTTAACATTCAATTGTTATGGCTTTATTTTCAATGGTTTAGATTTTTTCTGAGATAAGAGTTAGCATAAGATTATCAATGTTTTTTGTTATTGGGTCGCACGGCTATGGCTGAGATTTACATACTTTGTTTACCGAAATATGGCTTTTCATTTTCCTCTATTTGCGCAATTTTGTACTAAATTAGAACAAGGTCTAGCACAGAGGTGAATTATGAATAAACATGGAATTTCTATCGGCCTTGATAGAGTCGATGATGATGTTTTTTTATCGATTAAAGCAGTCGGAAAGCTAACTCACGATGATTATCAAAGACTCGTTCCCATGTTGGATGCCGCATTGGCGAAAATTGAACAACCGAAAGTGAATGTGTTTTTTGATGCGACTGAGTTTCAAGGCTGGGAGGTGAGAGCGGCTTGGGATGATTTTAAACTTGGTATGAGTCATGGTTCGGAATTTGAACGCGTGGCCTTGTACGGTTCACATGGTTGGCAAGAATGGGCTGCTAAGGTGGGGAGTTGGTTTATTCATGGTGAGATTCGTTCTTTTGAAGAGTATGACGAAGCGGTCGCTTGGTTAATGGACGGTAACTAGTTGCGAAGAGTGATTTAGATTGAAAAACACGCTGCCAATTTAACATTGAGATCAATTCGTGCTATTTTTACTGGCTATTAAATATATATAACACAATGGCTTATCGTACTTTTTGTACTCGCTTGGAGTGTTATTGAGTCATAATGAAATAAGGATATACGATGCGATACGTCAAGAAAGGATTAGTTGTTTTATGTGTCTTTCTCTCCGCGAATACATGGGCAAATTCACATAAAGAAGCCGCTTATGATTTGATTGATGCGATGAACCTCAATCAATTGATGTCGGAAACTATCGATTCCATGTTGGCGGTACAATTACAAGCGCAGCCTCAACTACAACCATTTCAAGGTACGATGAAAGAGTTTTTTAACACCTATATGAGTGGAGATAGTTTGCGAGACGATTTTGCTCAGCTATATCAAAGCGCTTATACCGAGCAAGAACTCAATGAACTGGCTGCATTTTTACAGTCTCCTACAGGTCAGAAATCTTTGAAGCTTTCGCCAATGCTAACAGCGCAAGGGGCGGAAATTGGCCAGAAGCGAGTGATGGAAAACGCACACATTTTAGAACAAATGATTAAAGAAGAAGCAGAGCGTATTCAAGCAGCGCAAAATTAGTCATTCGTTACTCATATTTTAAAAGACTTATCTCCCAAGGCTCAGTTCGCAAGAACTGAGCCTTTATTATGTTGGACGTTAGCGATACAACCAAAGTAAACTTATGAGTTTACTTATTTAATTCTAAGCGATAATATTGGTTTAGTTAGAGTGCGTTATCGGTTATCAATGCCACCTTTGCCCACTCATTTGTTTTACAGGGAAGGATGGGGTTGATGTCATTGCCAAAAGCTGCTTATGCTGCGATGTTTAGTTCTGCCTTGTTCTACTCTCCTATACTCATCGCAGAGCCGAGTGAGGATAGCTGGTTTGATAACTTGCTGACTGACTTAGGGTCTAGCGAAACGGTTGATGAATCCAAATTAATTGACTGGGGAGTGTTACCAGGGCCATTTGTTAACCCAGAACAAGGCTTTGGTATCGGTGTTGCAGCGGTTGGCTTGTATACCCCTTATGATTGGCAGCAAGATGATCCTTATTCTACTCTCACACTCACTTCTTACGCTTCGACATCAGGCTCTTATGGCTTAGGTGTTAATAACCGTACTTATCTACGTCATGATACTCTGCGTTTACTAGGCGAAGCCTGGATCAGTCATACTCCAGGTTACTACTGGGGGATTGGCCGACACGCGGCGGAAAATGACGATCAGAAAATACAATATCAAGGCCAGCGCGTTCAATTTAGTCCCAAGATTGCCGTGGAGATCTTCCCCGATACTTACGCTAAATTGGGTTGGCAGTACCAATCTTATCGCAATGTAAAAGGGGTTGATGGCGATCGCTTGCCAGTAGAGATGCTATCAAGTTCAGCCATAGTCAGTAGTGGTGCTCTCGTGGGATTGGAATATGATTCGCGAGACTTCGAGCCTAACCCAACACGAGGTCAGCTTATTGATATTGAATGGATTGCAAACCGCGATAGCTTCGGTAGCGATAATGGCTATGACAACATTGTTGCCAATATTCGCCATTACCAGCCTTGGTCTACGGCAACCATCATTGCGATGGAAGTCTATTCACAATCGATTATTGGTGATGCGCCATGGTTTGATTATGCGCAGCTTGGCGATGATCAACGCATGCGGGGCTACTATCAAGGCCAATACCGCGATAAACATCAGATTTCGACTCAAATTGAACTCCGCCATACGGTGTCAGGGCGCCACGGTGTGGTTGCATGGCTTGGTGGTGGTAATGTTGCTCCAAGCTATTCGCAACTGTTTGAAAGTGATTGGTTGCCAAGTGTGGGGTTGGGCTATCGCTTTGCCTTTAAGGCGCGCATCAACGTGCGAATTGATTTAGGTGTCGGTAAAGAGAGCCGTGGGTTTTATTTTCAGATAAATGAAGCATTCTGAGGTGTGAGATGAAAAAAGTCGGACTGTTATTGCTCAGTTTTTGCGGCGGCTTATTGGCCTATCAAACCCTCAGTGCACATGAAATTACTTTACAAAGCTTAAACCTATCACAAGATTCGATCGATCAAGAGGCGCTCTCAGCGTTAAAAGCGCCTGTTGGTGTGCGCCCTTGTTGTGCCTTTGGGGTTGATCTAAAAGCGCAGTTAGGCAGTGTTCCTGTACCATTCTTTTCATTAGAAAATGTCCTTGATCCAACGGACATTGGTTCTCACCGTTACAATGATGGTAGCGAGTCCGTCTCTGGCAGTTTGCTGGGGTTTAATGATGAACGTAATGGGATCACTTTTACTGAACTGGGTGGGTTTATTGATACTGCCCACGTGCGCGACACAGCAGACTATAGCTACTATTTGTTTCAACTCAATCGTCAGATGCTAGGACACAATGGCTACTTGACGTTGCCATCAGAGCTAAAGAGTCGTCGCATTCAATGGCATAAACAAGAGAGACCTCTCTCTGAATTTGAACGTGTTGAACGCAGTGCGCAAGCTGCGGCGTTAATTGCGTTTCGTTTGGCGCAGTGGCATGAAATTGCACAGTGGTTTGGTATGGTCTCAGTGACGGGGTTTAAAGAGTACGCCTCAGCCTTTTCTTCTGAAGATCTCTATTCCAATATGCTTGGTGCGAGATTGGCGCAAGAGATACTGGTGGCGCAGCCGAATCTGACGGCTTCCCAGTTTTCACAGGCGATGGATATCGCGTTTGCCAATCAACTGATTAAGTTAAAAGCGCAGCCTAAATCGGTCACAAGAAGTAAGTTACAGCAATTGGATGGCGTTTGGTGGGACAGCGATAAGCGCTTGCCAGATAAGTGGGTGGTGTTGTTTCGTGATTATCATTTAGCGCTTAATCTGATGCCAAACTTCTCAGGCTCTGTACACGCGTTATCGCTTGAGGATCGTTTTGCTGATCAGCAGCGAATTGAAGAGTGGGTGAGTTTAGAGCTTCATTCCGATGATCAAGACAACGCATTTTCTGCTCTCCCAAATACAATCAATCAACAAGCGATTTGGCGTCCTGAACAATTCCAACGTTTGGCAGATTTTGCTCAGCAAGCGGATCAAAATGTTCGCCCTTAGTTAGCGCTTTTAACGATTTAAAAACGCCCCTTATCGAAAGATAGAGGGGCGTTTTCGTTTAAACGTTTAAGGCAATTAAATTAGTAAAGGTCGGCAAACTCAGCGATTGGCTTGCGGCCTCGTAACACGAGGAAATTTAAGAAGCGGCTAGTGCTTGATGTGATGACTTTCTCTTCATCTACTTGGTATTTTTCAAGCAGTGCGATCGCCAAATCAAGATTGGCGATATCTTCACAGAAATGCGCATCAGATCCGGTGGTAAAGTAAACGCCAATTTCTTTACCGATACGGGCGATGTTATCGCAACGTTCAACACTGCCGATGCGGCTGTGGCCGAGCAGTGAAGAATTGTTGATTTCAATCGCGACGTTGTGCTCTTTAGCGCAAGTTAGGACCGCTTCAATATCAAACGGGAAGTTAGGATTCCCAAGGTGACCAAGGGCATCAATACGACCACTTTTAATCACATTGATTAACGCTTCAGTATGTTCTGCTTCACTGGCTGGTGGGAAGACAGGCTCATGGAAGCTGGCCATTATCCAATCTAAATGTTGATCGGTCGTTGCGTGCAAATCGATATCACCATTGGTGTTCAAAGTGTTGGCTTCGACGCCACGAATAATACCCACTTCATTTAAAAAGCGCGGAATAATTCGTTGGTTATTAAAAAACCAGTAGTGGGGCGCGCCCGGCATTTCAGGGGCGTGATCGGTAGTGCAGAGAATTTTTAATCCTTTACGATGGGCGGCTGCGGCATTTTCGAGCAGCGTGCTGTACGCATGGCCACTTGCCAGCGTATGTGTGTGAGTATCAATCACGATTTCCATAGTTACCTCGGGAAATTCAGGGTAGTTACGGCAAACTCGCTTTTTACAGCGAATAATAGTAAATACCGAATGGCTTGAACTGAATACATGAGCCTTGATGAATGTTTAACATCCATCGTTTCTCGCATATTCACCGCATCTGATCTCAGGTCACCCCTCATGCTTCCTTTGATGGCGATGTTACGCGCTATAATGACAATATAGCGACGAGTGAATTTTATACTTATTCGAGTCGATCGGCATCTTTAATCCGTAGCAATGAGTTAAAAAAACAGATTGCAATTCTGTGACTTAATGATTGCACGTCATCGCATTTTGCTTGGCTATATCTCTTTGTCAGCTTCTTTGCTGTTTGTGGCTATTTGTGTTCCTTGTGATGATTTCTATTTGCAGTCGCCTAAAAAATTCTTACACTCGCGCCGTCTTTTTTGGTTGGTGCTCGTCTTAGAGATGATTACCTTATTTTGTGAATGACAAAGATGAAACAAACTCCTTTGACGATGGATTCAATTAAGCCACTCATTACGGCACTGATACCGAAACAAGTGATAGATGAGGCTTGTGAATGGGCAATAATGCATGGTGTCGCATTTAAACAAGCAGACAATACCGCAAGGCATTGTCCGTTTAGTATTGCGCCAACCACCATGCAGCGTTCCACCTATCAACACCTTCGTCATGTCACGCCATTGATTGCAAAGTTGATATCCAATGTGTCTGAAGATCATGTGTTTTTACAACAGAGCTTAGCGACGATGGCGCAAGCGGATCCCTTTTTTGGTCTGTTGATGAAATTGCATATTCAGTTACACGGGCATTTGTATAAGCATCACCAAGAACAACATCATCCAAAGGTGAGTGATGGTGCGCTTTTCGCCCCGCGTCAGCCTCTACTGCTGATGCGTACCGATTTTATGGATGATCGTCATCAAGGCGCAAAAGTGATTGAGTTCAACGGTATTGCGGCAGGCATGGCACCATTTGGCCAACGTGCGACGCAATTACATCAATTTATTGCGGAGCAATGGGGAGAAGCGATCCAGTCATGGGTGGTGGATCCTAAGGCAATACCCGCCGATAACGTAGGGATGGAACAACTTGCACTAGCGATTGCAACAGCAGCGCGTGAAGTAAGAGATAACTTCTTGGGCGATGATGCCGCTGAGTCAAATAAGCCGACATTTTTGATGGTAGTACAGCCAGATGAAGATAATGTTTATGATCAACACTTGTTGGAAGTGGCACTGCAAAACTTAGGTGTCCGCACTGTCAGACGGACCTTTGCCCAGCTAAGTGGCCAGTTAAGTACTCAGATAAACAGTGATGATACACCGAATGGTGCCAATAAGCCGCGACTCATGCTAGAAGGGGTTGGCGCGATTGATTCAGTCTATTTGCGGGCAGGCTACCAATATCAAGACTACTGCGCTCCAGAACTGAAAGAACAAGAGTGCTGTTATACCCTTAGCCAAACTCGCGTGTTTATAGAACAGCATTATGTTGCGGTGAATGCCACGGTAAGTCAGCAATTGGCGACCAGTAAATCGATGCAGATGTTGTTGACGATGATGAGCGCGGAACAATACACGCGCTGGGGTTTTAGCCTTGAAGAAGCACGCTTGGTGAAAAGTGTGTTGGCGGAAATGAAACCGATCACCACAGAAAGCATTGCGTGGTTTAACACGCACGCCAACCAGCAAGAGTGGGTGCTTAAAAACCAAGGAGAGGGTGGTGGACACTGTATCTTTGCCGCTGAGATTAGTGCGAAATTGGCCACTCTTAAAGTGGAAGAATATGATGCATGGGCGTTGATGCAACGCTTATATCCTCATGAAAGAGAAACGCCAACGGTTGCAGTTCGTGATAGTAAAGCAACATTAGTGACGGATCTGGTTAGCGAAATTGGTTTGTTTACCGCGCACTATCAAGGCCAGCCCGTGACGGACTTTGATGGTTATGCGGGGTACTTGATCCGCAGTAAACCTGCGAGTGAAAACGAAGGCGGCATTCATAGCGGTCAAGGCATATTGGATTCGTTGGCGCTGATTGACTAGCGGGCCATGATAGAACAACGCTAAGTAGAAAAGAGAGATGACAACCCGAGTTCAGCTTAATCGTTAACTCGGGTTTTGCTTTACTCTGTCTATGCGAGTGCCGGTGTTTTTCTCGCGACGATGTAAGCGCGAATATGATCATAAGCGAGGTTGAAAACAAAGGCGTAGAGGGTGATAAAGAGGGTTACGCCAATATCCATCATGAGTGCTTCAACAAGGCTGACCTTCAATAAGTAAGCCATCACAGGCACCGTGGCGAACAGCAAGCCAGCTTCAAACAGCAATACGTGCACAATTCGGGTTTTCAGTGAACGTTTCTCTTTTTTTCCCGGAACAAACTTATCAAAGATCCAGTTAAATATGACGTTCCAAATCATGGCAATAGTGGCGACAACTATCATGGTTCCTGATAAGTGGCTCACGTTATGATCGGTAAATATCGCTAGGCCAATAATCGACAATGATACCGCTAGTACCTCAAATGTAATGGCGTGAAATAGACGCTCTAATCGACTCATAAACTCCCCCAATAAAATAATGTCTCGACTTTAGAGGCGGCGATTATGCGGATTCCTTAATAGAAAGAAAGTTAACATCCATCACACTTCGTGATAGCTTGGCTGGCATTACACTATCACACACTCAATATCGCACTTTGAATAGGTCATATCATGTACAGCTTCGAGCAACTTAAAATTTTCGTCACCGTGTGTGAGTGCGGCTCGTTTTCTGCCGCAGCTCGTAAACTCAAACGAGCCCAATCTGGGGTGAGTCAATCAGTGGCGAATCTAGAGCTTGCCATCAACCAAGATCTGTTCACCCGTGATAAGAACATTCCCAAATTAACCACGACGGGCCATGCTCTGTTGCCTATCGCGAAATCGATTTTGAGCCAGCAGCAGTACTTCGACCAAAAAGTAGAGTCGTTGGATAAATCGATTGAAAATGAGTTATTTATAGCGATTGATGAATGTTTGGTTACTGATGAATTGCTAGCAATATTGACCCAATTAGCGGAACAATTTCCGATCACTAATTTTGATCTCACGATCAGTGCGACCTTCGATGTGGAAGAGGCGGTGCGCAGCAATAAAGCCCATGTGGGTATTATCTTTGCTGATGGTGAATTACGTGAAGATATGGATTTTTTCACCCTAGGCCAAATGCGTTTTTTAACCGTGGCATCGCCAGAACATGCGTTAGCGAACTTAACGCGCGTGCGAGATTCAGACTTGAAAGCGCATCGCCAAATCGTTCACCGCAGTGCATCTCAAAAAGAGCTGTGGTTTAGCTATGGCATTAGCTCTAACTTTTGGTACGCCAATACCCACCAAATGTTAGCCAAGTTAGCCTGCCAAGGTATCGGCTGGGCAGTGATCCCGGAGTTAATTGCCACTCCTTTGGTTGAACAAGGTAAGCTCCTTGCGTTGCCGGTGACTCACGAACAAGATGGTTGGCTAACCACGGCTGGTTGCTTAGTGTCTCGCAGCCACTCATCAGGCCCCGTTTTGGAGAGTTTCATTGCGGCATTGCAAGCGACAAAGCTGGCAGTGACTCGCTAGTTGAAGGTAAAAAAAGCCCTTAGAACCTATCGAGTAGGGGGACACGTCGGTTCAGAGGGCCTCATTAATTTGGTGGACTAGCGGTTTTATTTAATCACACCACACACCATGCGAGCACCGCCTCCGCCGAGTGGCGCTGGGTGATCGGCATGGTTATCACCGCCAGCGTGAATCATTAAAGCGCGGCCATCGAGATCGGCCAGTTTAATTCGAGGTGCCAATACCGGTTGATTGGCATTGCCATCCATATCAACGTAAAGCGCGGGTAAATCACCTAGATGGTTATCCGTTGTCCAAGGTTTACCATGTTTACCAGTATTCGCAGGATCATAGTGCCCACCCGCGGCACCACCAATGATGGTTTTGCCATTTTTCTCCGAGCTGTCACAGGATGGGTTGGAGTGGACATGGAAGCCATGTAATCCAGCCGTTAAGCCTGTTAGTTGTGGTGTAAATACGGTGCCGTATTCACTTTCTGTGATGACAACCGTACCAGCAGAATTGCCGCTATTTAAGTCAATCATTTCAACGCTAAGTTCTTCCGCTAATACACCAGTAGAAGTCACACATAAAGCAGCAAGTAATAGTTTGTATTTCATTATTATTTTCCTTTTTGAAAGTATCGAGCTTGATGCTCAATCAACCACAATGTCGCAGTGACATCACCATCTTGCTGTGGTTCGGAGCTATAAATAGCACCCAATAAGTATGGTGAGGAAATGAGTTTTTGCTGCAAAATTAATCGTTTTTATCGATGTAAGAGCAACCCTAATCAGGACAAGGCCTAGAGAGCATCGCAGTGAGATTAGTCAGTGGTTTGAGGAGTGAAATGGTGTCGATTAAAGAGGAGTCGCTTCGGTAGCCAGTGTATCGAAGCGACAAGTGAAGCTCTAATAATCGAACGACTAAAGCGTGACCCCTGATTTAAAGATTGCTAATTCGCGTATATCGTTACGTTCATTATTGGTTGGTGTTCCACTGGCGATAGCTGTCACATAGTCGACAAATTGCTCAAGCAATGTTGCCATTTCTACGCCTTCCACTAACGAGCCTGCATTGAAGTCGATCCAATGTGGTTTATTGGTTGCCAGCTCAGAGTTGGTCGCGAGTTTGATCGTCGGGACAAAACCACCGTAGGGGGTGCCTCGGCCAGTGGTAAACAATACGATGTGACAACCACTAGCGGCCAGAGCTGAAGTGGCCACGGCATCATTACCCGGTGCGCTAAGCAGGTTTAAACCCGGTTTGGTTAAGCGTTCACCATAATTTAGGACACCAATAACAGGGCTCATGCCCGCTTTTTGAGTACAACCCATAGACTTATCTTCTAAGGTTGAAATACCACCTTTCTTGTTGCCCGGTGATGGGTTTTCATAGATAGGCTGGTTGTGGTCGATAAAATATTGTTTGAAGTCGTTGACCATACTGACCGCTTTGTCGAATGTCGGTCTATCGATACAACGCTCAAAAAGCAGATGTTCTGCACCGAACATCTCGGGAACTTCGGTTAGTACGGATGTCCCTCCAAGTTCAATTAAGTAATCCGAGAACTCTCCCAATAGTGGGTTAGCGGTAATGCCTGATAAGCCGTCAGAGCCACCACACTCAAGTCCAACGCGCAGTTTACCGATACTGATATTAGTGCGTTTATCTTGCTTTACACTTTGATAGATCGCTTCTAGATGGGTCATGGCCACTTCCACTTCATCTTGCTCGTTCTGTGCAATCATAAAGCGAATTCGTTGCTCATCGACTTCTCCGACATGCTCTTTAAACGGGCCTATCTGATTGTTTTCACAGCCAAGGCCAATTACCAGTGCGCCACCGGCATTAGGATGGTTAACCATATTGGCGAGGATGGTTTTGGTGTTGTCGTGATCATCGCCCAGTTGCGAGCAGCCATAGTTATGGGGAAATAAGTAGATACCATCACACTCAAGATCAGGATAGCGCTGTTTAAAACGATTAACGGCTTGTTGGGCGATGCCATTGACGCAGCCAACGGTTGGAATTACCCAAATTTCATTACGGATGGCTACATCTCCATTGGATCTTTGATAGCCATCAAAAAAGCGCTCAGCTAGGTGAGAGGGTTTCATAGAGTGGAAATTAGGTAGATATTGGTAACTATCCGTCTCTGACAATTTGGTTTTGATATTATGGGTGTGCACCCATTCGCCGACGCTAATGTCCTCGGTGGCGTAACCAATAGAGCCGCCATATTTGACGATATCTTCACCGGCGGTAATTTGGCTTAAGGCGACCTTACTACCACGGTCAACGTCTTGCGTCAGGGTGATGCGTTGGCCATCAACATCCAGTGTGTGTCCAGCAACAAGAGAGTGAAGACATACCAAGACATTGTCTTTGGCATTGATTTTTATGAACTGTTTCATGGGTATCCCAATTAAGTGATCCCGTCCGACGTGGCTATCTTATATTGGTGCCTGTCTTTTAATCAAATAAAAAACGATAATTTTCACCAATATTTAATATATAGAGCAATATTATCAGCTTGTATGGCTTTTTTACGCAAATTAAACAATTTTCCTAATAATAAAATACCGATAAAAAACACCTAAAGATGATCGCTTACACGTTTGCGTAGATTGATTATTCATTCTTTTCATTCCCACTTTAGACTCGCTACATATTCGATAACACCTGTCCGACATACAGAACTTATCTGCCGTTTAGATATCGAGCGATATCATTTAGGGATATAAAAATGACACCACTATTTAGAGATTTCACATCACAACCTTGCCGACCTGAAAAAGTCATTCAATTTGGCGAAGGTAATTTCTTGCGTGCCTTTATTGATTGGCAGATCGATTTACTTAATCAACATACAGATTTTGATGCGGGCATCACCATTGTACGACCTATTGACGCTGGCCACCCTAAACTGGACGCTCAAGGGGGCATCTATACAGCATTAATCCGCGGTATTAACGAAGCGGGCGAAAGTGTCGCTGAACCACGTATCATTACGAGTGTTAATCGCGAATTACTTGCGTATGGCGAGTATGAAGAAGTGCTGCGCGTTGCGGAAAATCCAGATTTGGAATGGGTCGTCTCAAATACAACAGAGGCGGGCATTTGTTTTGATGAGTGTGATCAGCCTGACGCTATGCCACCAATTACCTTTCCAGCTAAATTGACTCAGTTTCTTTATCGCCGTTACCTGCACTTCAATGGTAGCAATGAGAGTGGTTTAATTCTTTTGCCGTGTGAATTGATTGATTCGAACGGCGAAAAATTAAAAGAGACCGTGATCAAATATGCGCAATTATGGCAGCTAGATGCAGAATTTTTAAATTGGATTGAGACTGTAAACACATTTTGCTCAACATTAGTTGATAGAATCGTCACTGGTTACCCAAAGGATGAAATTAAGTCAATTGAAGCAGAATTTGGTTATCAAGATAACTTCCTAGTTGCTGCAGAATACTTCTATCTTTTTGTTATTCAGGGACCGAGTTGGTTAAAGGAAAAATTGAACCTTGACCAATGTCCTTTAAATATAAAAATCGTTGATGACATCAAGCCATACAAAGAGCGTAAAGTCGGTATTTTAAATGGTGCCCACACGGCGATGGTTCCTGTGGCATACCTAGCGGGTATCGATACGGTTAGTGAAGCGATGCAAGATGGTGAAGTGAGCGCATTCCTTGATGCCTTGCTTGATCGTGAAGTTATCCCATCATTGGACATGGATGAACAGGAACTGCAATCGTTTAAAGACAGCGTTTTAGATCGATTCCGAAATCCGTATATCAAGCATTATCTAATTTCAATTGCGTTGAATTCACTTACTAAGTTTAAAACTCGTCTACTTCCTCAGTTGATCACTTACTCCCATGATCATGGCACGGCACCTAAGCATCTAAGTTTTAGCTTAGCGGCACTTTACTGCTTTTATTTAGGGAAACGCGGTGATGAAGCGATTCCTTTGAGCGATGACCAACACCTTTTGGAACCCTTTGAAGCTTGGCGTCAGACCTCTGATGACCACAGTGAAAATGTCCGTCAATTCTTAGCGATGGAAAATCATTGGGATATGGATTTAACCCTGCTACCAGAGTTGCCTGTCCTGGTCGCAAAATATGTAAACGCTATCCAAGCATTAGGTATGAAAGAAGCAATGAAGCAGCTGTAAGCAGCAAAATATAACAATTATATGAAAGGATCCTCAATGAACACTCTACATTCAAAAATTAAAAAAGTATCCGCAGCAATTGGTCTAGCGATGGCGTTCAGTTTTGGCGCCAATGCCGCCACAGAAGTAATGATTGCCTACGGTAACCAACCAGGTGAGCCGATCGATCAAGCAATGCATTACTGGGCTGAACAGGTAAAAGAAAAATCTGACGGTGAAATTGTTTTTCGTCTTTTCCCATCTAGCCAATTGGGTGGCGAAACTGAAGTTATGGAACAAGCTAAATTTGGTGCGAACATCATCACGATTAGCTCTTACGGCTACCTGATGGATACCGTGCCGGATCTTGGTGTGATTAACGCGCCGTATTTATCGCAATCCTTTGAGAAAAAATCAAAGCTATTACACACAGAATGGTTTGATGGACTTAACGCTCAGTTGTCAGAAAAAGGTTTGAATATCATCGTACCTGATGTGGTTTACGGAACTCGTCACCTTTTGTCTAAAGGCGAAGTCGAAACCCCTGCGGACCTTGATGGTGTGAAAGTGCGTGTTCAACATTCTCGCCTATTTGTGGCAACGGTAAAAGCAATGGGTGGTGTACCAACACCAATGTCTTTAGCGGATGTATATCCGGGCCTATCTCAGGGTGTGATCGAAGGGGTGGAAAACCCGGCGGTTGTTCTGCATGGCGGTAAATTCCATGAAGTGGTTAAGCACCTTAATTTAACGGCTCATACTAAGCACCTATCACCATTTGTTGCTGGCACCATGTTCTGGAATGGTTTGTCTGCTGAAGAGCAAAAAATCATTCTTGATACTAGCCGTGACATGGTGGACTACGGTGCGAACTTGATTGCTGAAAGTGAGCTTGCTGCGATTGAGCAACTAAAAGCAGAAGGTGTGACGGTGAATGAAGTGAACATTCAGTCATTCGAAGAAGCGGCACGTAAAGTTGTGCAAAGCGAGTTCCCTGAGTGGACACCAAACCTGTACCAAGACACGCAAGCTAAGTTAGCTGAACTGTAATGCTTTTCAGGGGGCTTTGCTTTTAGCCCCCTAATTTCAGCTTGTGGGAGCACAACACATGGAAACTCAAGTTTCATTAAATCAACTTGAAGATAAGCCTAAGAATAAGATCATTGCGACGCTCGATCGTATCAGTGAACTTGATACTTTTATTGCCGCCTCTTTCTTGGCGATCATCGTCTTGTTAATGAGTTATGGCGTGGTTACACGTTATGTTTTTAATTCGCCAAGTTCATGGGTAGAAGAAGTTTGTTTAGCACTGTTTGTCTGGATGACATTCATGGGTTCTAGCGCACTTATGCGCACGGACGAAGTGGTTCGTATCGACTTTTTAGTCCACAAAATTCCAGCCAAAGCCGCTAACGTATTAGACAATTTATGCCGTCCTCTACTCGTCATTTTTGCATTGGCATTCATGGTTTATTGGGGCTGGAAACTGTTGCCTTTTTCTCAGGTTCGTTTTACGCCGGCATTGAAACTTCCTTATGTCTACATTTACGCAGCGGTTCCGGTGAGTGGCATGTTCATGCTTTACCACCAACTTAAGCATCTTTACTCGTTCTTTGTTCCGTGCAATAAGGAAGCCTAATCATGTCCGTTATTTTGCCTATTTCAGCATTATTAGTGTTATTCACACTGGGCATCCCAGTTGCGTTTTGTATTTTTCTTGCGACACTTTCGTACTTTTTGATGAATGATCATCTGCCAATGATGATGCTGGTGCAGCGTCTTGCTGGTGGATTGGAGTCAGTGACTCTACTAGCGATTCCATTTTTTGTAATGGCTGGCGTCTTCATGAACCACTCAGGTATCAGCCAACGACTATTGAAATTCTCTGAAGTGCTTACTGGCCATATGAATGGTGGCTTGGCTCAAGTTAACGTCGTACTTAGTACGTTGATGGGCGGCCTTTCAGGCTCTAACATCGCAGATGCCGCGATGAGCTCAAAACTTCTTGTTCCACAGATGGTTGCGCGTGGCTATAGCGCATCATTCTCTTCAGCTGTGACTGCGGCGTCGTCATTGATTACACCTATTATCCCGCCGGGTATTGCGTTAATCATTTACGGCTACGTGAACAATGTTTCAATCGGTAAATTGTTCCTTGCAGGTGTTGTTCCGGGTGTCATGCTGTGTGCCATGATGATGGGACTGGTTGCGGTTATTTCGAAAAAACGTAATTACGCTCCAATTCGAGAAAAGCGCGCTTCAATTGGTGAAATTGCACTGTCAGCAAAAGATGCATTCCTAGCACTACTATTGCCAGTGATCATTATCGGCGGTATTCGTTTTGGCGTATTTACTCCAACAGAAGCCGGTGCAGCCGCGGTTATCTATGCATTGATTTTGGGTATGTTCGTTTACAAGCAGATGAACAGCAAACTGCTTTGGAGTGCGACCAAAGAATCTGTTCTCGCATCTGCTAACGTACTTCTTATTATCTGTGTCGCTGTTGGTTTCTCTAAATTTCTTACATGGGAGCGCGTGCCACAAGAGCTTGCAACATGGTTAACTGGCGCTGTAGAGAGTCCATTTACGTTCTTATTGTTAGTCAACCTGTTCCTATTGATCATTGGTATGTTCCTTGAGGGCAACGCGGTGATGATCGTATTGGCACCGTTACTAGCACCTGTTGCACATTCATACGGTATTGATCCGGTGCATTTCGGTATCATCTTTATCTTTAATAGCGCTATCGGCACCATTACTCCTCCACTCGGGACGGTGATGTTTACCACCTGTTCTATCACTAAGGTCACGATAGAAGACTTTGTCAAAGAAGTGATGCCATTTTGGTTATTGCTGATTGTCGCTCTACTTATGATTACCTACATTCCAGTTATTTCAATTGGCTTGCCAAATATGGTCTTTGGTTAAGGTTGTTCTAGATGAGTAACAAGAAAGTCGCGATTATTGGTGAATGCATGATTGAGCTAAGTGGTACTCCATTTGGCGAGATGAAACAGAGTTTTGGCGGTGATTCACTGAATGCTGCGGTTTATCTAAAACGCATGTCAGACGAGCAGGTGGAAGCCTGCTACGTCTCTGTGTTAGGTGATGATAAGCTCAGTGAAACGATGCGTAAGCACTGGCAAGCAGAACAGATAAATACCGATTGGGTGCTGCGTGATACACAGCGTGGCACCGGCTTATACATGATCAGTGTTGACCAATTTGGCGAACGCAGTTTTCAGTACTGGCGAAGCCAGTCTGCGGCGAAGTATTTATTGCAACATGCGGAGTTTGCCTCAGTCGCCGAGCAATTACTTCATGTTGATGTGATCTTCCTCAGCGGCATTACGCTGGCCATTTTGTCACAGCAAGACCGCAAGGCTTTGGTTACATTACTGAAGCAATGCCGATCTAACGGTGTAGAGATTGCGTTTGATAGTAATCATCGTCCGGCGCTATGGCCAAGCGTGGAATGTGCCCAACAAGCGTATGGAGAGTTGTTCGCGATTAGTGATATCGCCTTGGTTACTTTTGATGACGAGCAATGTGTGTGGCAGGACGAGGATGCTCATCAGACGCTGAATCGTTTACAAGCTCAAGGAGTGAGTAAAGCAATCGTAAAGTTGGGTGAAAAAGGGTGTTTAAGCCAAGTCTTTGCTCAAGAGAATAAGCCAACACACACAGCGGCTTATTGGGTTGATACCGTTTTGGATACCACCTCTGCGGGGGATTCATTTAATGGCGCGTTCTTAGCGCAATATGTAAATGGTAAAGCGCTATCAGCCTGTTGTCAGGCGGGGAATTTATTAGCCAGTCATGTAATTCAACACCGCGGAGCGATTATCCCGACAGTGGTAACCGATCCAATTTGCGAACTAATTAAGGAATTTAAATGAGCGACATTACTCAACAATTAGCGGCACTTAAGGTTATCCCTGTTATCGCTATCGATAATGCACAAGATATTATCCCTTTAGGTAAAGTTCTAGCTGACAATGGCTTACCAGTGGCGGAAATTACTTTCCGTTCCACAGCCGCGGTTGAAGCTATCCGTTTATTAAAACAAGCGCAGCCAGAGATGTTAATTGGTGCCGGAACAGTGCTAAATCGCCAACAGGTTATTGCTGCCAAAGAAGCCGGTGCGTCTTTTATTGTGAGCCCTGGTTTCAATCCGAATACGGTTAGAGCGTGTCAGGAGTTAGATATTCCCATTGTGCCTGGAGTCAATAATCCAAGTACGGTAGAAGCTGCGCTGGAAATGGGCTTAACGACATTGAAATTCTTTCCTGCGGAAGCCTCTGGTGGTATCGCAATGCTGAAATCTCTGTTAGCACCTTACGGTGGTATTCAGATCATGCCAACTGGCGGCATCAACACTCAAAACATCAATGATTATTTAGCCATCCCTCGAGTTGTTTGTTGTGGTGGTTCTTGGATGGTTGAGAAATCTCTAATTAATAATGGTGAGTGGGAGACGATCGCCCAATTAACACGTGATGCAGTCGCGTTGGTTAACTCATAATTTTTCTCATCCCCCCCAAAAAAATACTTTTGGGAATTGCGTAATAAAATAAAGCCAGCGTTATGCTGGCTTATCCATTATTAGGCTATTTTCCATGGTGCGCTTTGCCGTTTGTAAGTGATGGCGTAATTCCCCCATCGCACCAATATCATCCCCACTGAGAATTTTGCTCAGTACGGCCATATGCTCCTCGATCGCGACCATATTACGCTTGCGCAGGTCACTATTATCCCATTGGTAGTGGAAATGGAATATCACCGAAATAATGTCATAGAACTGGTCCATAAAAGGATTGTTTGAGGCGGAAAGTAACAATCTATGGAAACGATAATCCAGTTCTGAGAAGGCTTGATATTCATTGACCATGGTTTCACGTAAGGCACGATGTTCATGCAGTAGATATTGAGCTTGCTGCCAACGCTCATCGCTGCGAGGAAGATTCATAAAGCGATTGAGTGCATGGCATTCGAGCATCTCACGCAGTTCAAACAAGCTTGTGGCATAGCTTTTCTCAAAGCGCACCATACGCCATCTGCCGCGATTGATATTTTCAATCAAGCTAAAACGAGAAAAACGAATAAGGTGTTCGCGCACGACGGTTGTGGAGCATTTAGATTGCTTTGACAGCTCTAGTTCGGTGAACTCTTGCCCAGGCATGATGCGTTTGTTTTTGATTGCATCGTTGAAGAAGGTTTCGAATTCGGCAATCTGAATGTCATTCTCTGACATCGGCGTTATATAGCCATCGTCTTCAATTGGCGTTCGGCAAATAAACCAAGTGTCACTTTCAACTTCGAGCACACCTTTTTCACATAGGTCATTCATCACATGACGCATCGTTGTACGGCTGACACTAAAAAGGTCAGCTAATGCCGATTGCGATGGCAACGGGGTCTCTATATGGCCCAGTCTGATTGCATCGAGTAATTGATTCGTTGTGGTTTCTCTCAGGTTTTTATTTCTGGCCATAATGGTCCTCCTAAGAAATAAAATACCATTAAAAAACAGTTTAAATTGATAGCTAACACAAATTTCTGTGGATTTTATTAAATAAAAAACAGCTTCAATACAATAGGGACAAGTTTACATTTCTGAGAGATAAGCAGATGAAATCATTAATTTGTGAAAAGCCTTACCAATTGAATTACGTTGAACAAGCCATGCCAGTAGTTAAACCTACCGAGCTATTAGTAAAAGTGTCTGCAGTCGGCATTTGTGGTACAGATATTCATGCTTATACCGGCAACCAACCGTTTTTTAGCTATCCGCGTATTCTTGGTCATGAATTGTGTGGTGTGGTATGTGAATTGGGCAGCGATGTAGAGCCGGCTTTCGTTGTTGGCGATAAAGTAGCGTTGATCCCATACGTCTCTTGTTTTGAGTGCCCATCATGTTTAAATGGAAAAACCAACTGCTGTGAAAACATTTCGGTGATTGGTGTTCACCAAGATGGAGGGTTCTGTGAATACCTTACAGTTCCTCAAAATAATGTACTAAAAGTGAATGGCGTTGATAACGCGACGGCGGCATTGATTGAGCCATTTGCCATCAGTGCGCACTCGGTACGCCGTGCCGGAGTTAAATCGGGTGAGGCGGTGTTAGTTGTGGGAGCTGGACCAATTGGTTTAGGCGCAGCAGCAATTGCCGCTGCCGATGGTGCAACGGTCGTCGTCGCGGATACACAAGCTGAGCGTCGTGCTCATGTTGAAAGTGAATTGAACCTGCCAACATTGAACCCGATGGATGAAAATTTCCATGAAGATCTGAAACAAATTTTTGCCGGTTCATTGGCGCAAACTGTGATTGACGCGACTGGTAATCCACATGCCATGAATGGGGCTGTGAATCATATTCGACATGGTGGGAAAATTGTTTTTGTGGGCTTGTTTAAAGGTAACTTAGAGATCAGTGACCCTGATTTCCATAAAAAAGAAACGACCTTGATGGGCAGCCGCAATGCGACCATGGAAGACTTTAGTAAAGTGCAGCAGTTAATGGAAAAAGGCATCCTGACTTCAAATATGATGCTGACGCACTCTTTTGAATTTGACACGATTGGCCACAACTACGAAGAAGCTGTGGTTAACAATAAAGATCTTCTTAAAGGCGTTATTCATTTCGAATAGCGTTATTTAGAGTAGTCGTTGCTTAGCGTCATGCTAGCTTACTAAGCCTCAGAAGACTTCTGAGGCTTTTTTGTACCTTTCATTTCATCACGCCTTGGCACTATGTGTGTTGTCATCCATCTCAATAGTTCATCAAAATAATAACTGAAATAATCATTGACCTGTCTATAGCTTTACAGTTTAGGATGCAAACATATTCAAGATTCGCTGGCGGTGATGTTGGCACTTAAAGGAGATCGGTATGTATCGAATATCAGAGTTGGCGCAAATGCTCGGCTTGTCACGTACCACCTTGCTCTATTACGAGAAGTTGGGGCTAATTTGTGGTCAGCGGTTAAGCAACGGTTATCGCACTTACAGTGATATGGATCTGCAGCGATTACGCTTAATTCAACAACTACATAGTGGTGGGCTTACGCTGAAAGAATGTAAGGCTTGTCTTGAAGCGAAAGTGGAGCGAGCTGTGTTACTCGAGCGGCTAGAGCATCTTGATCAAGAAATAGCCCAAAAGCAGCAATCACGCGACTTATTGGCTGCGCTATTGGGTGAAACCTCTCTGAACCAATGGCACGAAACTTTAGATAAATTGGCGCCTGATGCTCATATTGACTGGCTTATTAAGCAAGGATTTAGTGAGACAGACGCCCAACGATTACGGTGGTTATCCAAAGACATGAATACACATGAAAGCTACATGGCAGACTTTTATCGCATCTTTGATCCATTGGAGCGAAGAGGTCCAGGCAGCGAATCTGATACCTTGGCAGCGCTGCGTAAAGTGCCGATGAAACCAGGCCAAATATTAGAAGTTGGTTGCGGGCAAGGTATTGCAACTCGCTTACTGGCTCAGCAGTGTGATGCTCAGATTACCGCAATTGATAACGATGAAGAGGCGATCAAAGCGCTTCAGGCGAGCAATCAAGAGCATGCTGAACAGATACGTTTTGAATGTGCCAGCATGACGGATTTGCCTTACGCCGAGCGCTCGTTCGATTTGATTTGGTCAGAAGGTAGCGCCTATATCATGGGGGTTGAAAATGCCTTCAAACAGTGGCGACCACTACTCAATCAATGTGGTGTTTTGGTGCTGAGCGATCTTGTTTGGTCAACCGATGATGCCAATGAGACGGCGAAAGCATTTTGGGGTAGTGAATACCCAGATATGACCACGGTCGAGACCCGAATTAAGCAGGCCAAAGCTGCTGGCTATCAAGTGGTCGATACTTTCCCAATTAGTGATGCGGCGTGGGAAGCTTATTACCAACCGCTGTCTCAACAAGTTGCGGCGCTAAAAGATGAGCTGACAAACTCACAAGCAATTAAAGATATTGAGCGAGAGTTGAGTGCATACCGCCAAAGAGATGGTCAGTTTGACTACCAAATGTTTATTTTAATGAAAGCTTAAGCCGTGGTTGGTTGTTAACTTTCTGATGTATTAAAAACGAATAGAGAAACGACAAAAACAATGAAATATTCAATTTTAGATTTAACCCACCAAGACGACATTCAAGCGTTATTTCAAAACACGTTTAGCGACTCTGAAGGTGTTGATGAAGGTGCGGTGATTGGTGAGTTGGCCAATCAAATTGTTGCTACGACTGACAGCGAAGAGATGGTTATCGTCGGTGCCAGCGAAGGTGAAACACTGCTTGGCTGTGTGATCTTCACCAAGTTCCATTTTAAATCCAACACCACTAATGCTTATTTACTGTCACCGGCGGCAGTTGCGACGGCAACACAAGGGAAAGGAGTGGGGCAAAAACTGATTCAATTTGGTTTGGATACACTAAAACAGCAAGGTGTTGAAGTGGTCGTAACTTACGGTGATCCAAGTTTCTACGCTAAAACCGGTTTTGTGCAAATTACTGAAGAGCAGATTAAAGCACCATTGGTGCTGAGTTATCCTCATGGTTGGTTGGGACAAAAATTAGATGGAAGCGAATTGGGTGCCATTGATAGCGAAACGTTATGTGCTCCAGCATTAAACGATCAAAAATACTGGTAATGACGTAAAGCGCTATTGCAGTCACGCATGTGTACGATAAAAACAATGACTTGGGCTAGGTTATCAACCTAGCCTTTTTCTTTATTGGCGGTTTTATTTGTTGAGTGATAATTGACCAAAATCAACAAGTTGTTCGGTTGTATTTTAAGTAATGTTGTTGCGAATAAGTTACCAGTAAAGAAAAATCGTCGACAAATCAAGTTGTTTGAATTTTGTTCATTTTAACAATCGATTATTGCCATTACCTCAATCGTTTTTTTACATTTCATCAAATTTAGTGATTGCTTTAGTTTAGCTGCCAGAGCGTTCCAGTGAAGAAGAACGCCAATATAGTGAGGTTTATCAAATCTCTGAGAGAGGAAGTCTCAATGAAAACTATAATAGCAATCTCTGTACTGTCGGTGGTCTCATTTGGTGCATTGGCTGATCGCCAAGCATTAGAACCAATCAAAATAATCGAACCCATGGCTGGTTTGGATGAGAAGAAAGTCGATCTAGGTAAAACCTTATGGTTTGAACCGCGTCTGTCGGCATCTAATACCATCTCATGTAACTCTTGTCATAATGTTGCGCGAGGCGGTGTCGACAACCTACCCACATCGATAGGCCATAAATGGGCTATTGGTCCAATTAACTCGCCAACGGTGTTCAACTCCGATTTGAACTTTGTTCAATTTTGGAATGGGCGCGCAAAAGACTTACAAGAACAAGCGGCAGGCCCTATTGCCAACCCGTTAGAAATGGCGCTGACTCATGAATTAGCGATTGATACGCTACGCTCTATTCCTCAATATCGAACTTGGTTTAAAGAGGCATATGGCGTTGATGACATCACTATCGTCGAAGTTACGGATGCCATTGCAACCTTTGAAAAAACACTTCGCACCCCTAACGCTCCGTTTGATAAATGGTTACAAGGCGATGATTTAGCTCTGACAGAGGTTCAACTTGAAGGGTACAACCTGTTCAAAGCGAAAGGCTGTACTACATGTCATTCAGGCCCGTTAGCTGGTGGTCAAATGTACCAAAAAATGGGGTTAGTGAAGCCTTTTGTTACGGATAACCCGGATGTGGGTCGTAAAGCCATCACGGGTAATGATTTTGATAAGTTTGTCTTCAAAGTTCCAACATTACGTAATATTGAACTGACTTATCCGTACTTTCATGATGGCTCTGTATGGGATTTGAAAGAGGCCGTTATGTTGATGGCTGACATTCAGCTTGGGATGGGTGTTAATGAACAAGAGGCGGAGAAGATCACTGAGTTCTTGCGCTCGCTTACTGGCGAGCAACCGGAAGTAACATTACCTCATTTACCACCTTCTACAGCAGAAACCGCACGGCCAAATATCTAAGTAGATGGTCGTCAAAGGCGCTCGATTGAGCGCCTTTTTTATGCGGATTAGCGAAAGTTAAACAGCTCCGTATGGAAGTGTTTTAAATCAAATTCTTCGTTGGAGAGTTGTGATTTTAACGCTTCCCCAAACCCGAGTGGGCCACAAAACCAAACACTGTGGTTATCTAAAGGCCCTTGTTGTTGCGTGATATCAGCGATAGTAAGGTGTTGCCTTATGCGATTGTCGATCACGTGAAACTCAATATTGGCCTTTCTTGCCAGCGTTTCAATTTCATGAATAAAAATGGAAGATGGCGCTTGCGTGCAATAGTACAAGGTCACTGGCGTGGTATTTTGATCTTTTTGTCGTTCGGCCAAGCGAGCTTTAAATGCCGCAATCCCAATCCCGCCCGCAACCCAAATTTGGGCTCTATTATCATCAAACTGAAATTTACCATAGGGTCCTTCAACCGCGACTTTCTCGCCCACCTTTAAGCGTTGGTGCAAAGTGGCAGTGAAATCTCCCAGCGCTTTGATGGTGAACTCCAATTGTGGCGCATCGGCGCTTGAACTAATGGTGAAAGGGTGCGGCTCTTCACCTGCAACTTTGAGAAAAGCAAACTGACCAGCGTGATGGCCTGACCAAGTCGGTAAGGCAATCGCGACTTTCGTGGTTTGGTTCTCTGGGTTATAGGTGAAGGCACTGATCGCGCCTTGATGAGTTCGACCTTTACCAATCAGTCCTAGCAAGCAAACGACAGCGCATGCAGTACCGATGAGAGCGAAGGTTATCACCATCGGCGTGATGAGATTATCCCAGTAACTCGGTTTGAGCAGTACAACTGAGTGATAGGCGATCATAATAAATGCCACCGCCATTGCTTTATGTGTGAGTTTAAAGTGCTTGTATTTTATCGGTGCAATCAGGGCGATGAGCGTCAATAGAATAAAACCATAAAGGGCGATCTCTCCAATTGATTCTGCGCCCCCTCGTAGGCCCGCGACAGTGGCTTGCAAAGAGTCGGGATCGAGTTCAGGTCGAGCATGGTTACCTCGTTCCAACAGGCCAAGTTGCACGAGTTTTTTCGGCACTATTGCGAGCAGCCAGTGCGCAGCGCCAAGAATGGCACCCCAAATAGCCACCCACTTGTGTAGACGGTAGGATTTATCTAACCCTGCGGTTAGCTTTTCAATCCAAGGTAAGCGCAGTGCTAATAACATCGTCAGCGTGAGCAGCAATAGGGCAATGATACCAGTGCCTTGTATTAGGCTACTTCGCCATTGCATAAAATTGGTATTGCTAAAGATAGTCGGTTCGGCTTGTAGCCAAATAAGCATGCCAGTGGCAACTAGCCCAAGCACTGTTAAATAGAGTTTGTTCATCGCATAAGCTCCTAGTGAACTTATACCTTAGTGGTTGCAATGTAACGTGACGTCAAGCGATGTAAAGCTGTGTAAATCGTCGCCAGATAGAGCTTATTAAGTGTTTTGTAGTTTAACTACAGATTGGCGAGTGGAAATGACATTTTGTCATCCACGGTGTCTCATCTTATGCGCTTAATTGGGCTTAGTATTGTATTCAAATAATATGTTTTCGTGATCAAAATCGGATTATGACTAACTCATAGCCGGTTTTATGTACAGATTGGGTGCTCAAAATTATTAAGTGCCAAACTGGCATATTTTGGTGTTATTAAAATGATCTAGTTTTGTTGGTTTATGTGGCGATAATTCAGTGTTAACTGATCGAAAAATTACGTCGCACTTTTGCGTTAACGACTGGTTAACGTTAGTTGTTATGTATTTTATCATTAACGTGTGTTCATCACAGTTTTCTGCTCATTTAACGAGCTTAAGCCCAATCGCGTCTTACCATCATGTCATCGATTCACCTTAACCCTACACATAACTAATTACGCATACGTAATAAACATAAAAGGATTGATGAAGATGACAAAGGTCTTATTAAAAGCAGCTGCTTTAACGCTTGCACTTGCTGCCGCAGGTGTTCATGCCAAAGATTATGAAATCGTAAACGTTGTCAAAGTGTCTGGCATTCCTTGGTTTAACCAAATGAACAAAGGGATTGAACAGGCGGCGACTGATTTCGGCGTTGATGCTCGCCAGCTTGGTCCTTCTACACCCGATCCAGCACAGCAAGTAAAGATCATCGAAGACTTAATCGCAAAAGGAGTCGATGCGATCACTGTTGTACCAAATGATGTAACTGTACTTGAACCCGTGTTTAAAAAAGCACGAGAGAAAGGCATCATCGTTCTGACTCACGAATCGCCAGATGGTCATGGCGCGGATTGGGATATCGAAACCATCGATAACCAAGCATACGCGAAAGCAACCATGGATGAACTGGCGAAAAATATGGGCGAAAAAGGCGGCTACGCAGTTTATGTGGGTTCATTGACGGTTCCGCTACACAATAACTGGGCGAACTTAGCGATTGATTACCAGAAGCAAACTTACCCAGACATGTACGAAGTGACTAGCCGTATGCCAGTGGCTGAGAGTATTGACCAATCCTATGCTGCCACTAACGATTTGATGAAAGCGCACCCTGATATGGCGGGGATTGTCTCTTACGGTTCTCTAGGTGGCATTGGTGCCGGTGAAGCGATTAAGAAAAAACGTGCAAAAGATAAGATCAGCGTGGTTGGTATTTTAATGCCAAGCCAAGCTGCCCCTTACCTAATGCGTGGTGAAATCGATAAAGGTTACCTATGGAACCCAGCAGATGCAGGTTATGCAATGGTTGCGGTCGCGAAGCAGATGCTTGATGGCCAAGCGGTTACCGATGGCGTCACTGTGGAAGGTTTGGGCGATGCTGAAATCGATACAGAAAAACGCGTAGTAAAATTCAATAAGATCCTTGAAGTCGATAAAACCAACGCGCGTCAACTTGGTTTCTAAACGCTTACGTTCGATCTATTCGTTCAGTCTGACTGGCGAAAGCAATACATAACTATGGGGCAGTGCAACGCTGCCCCCTGATTTCTGGAAGTTATTATGTCTGATACTCCTTTTATTACCCTCAAGCATGTATCAAAACACTTTGGCTCGGTTAAAGCGTTGGATGGCATCAATCTCACTTTTAACCAAGGCGAAGTGCACTGTCTAGCAGGCAAGAATGGCTGTGGTAAGAGTACGCTGTTTAAAGTTATCTCAGGTGTTCATGCGCCAGAAAAAGGTGCTGAAATTTGGTTGGGTGGTAAAAGCTACCCACGCTTAAATCCGCAGCAATCGATTGAACATGGTATTCAGGTTATTTATCAGGATCTGTCGCTATTCCCTAACCTCACAGTGGCGGAAAACATTGCGATTCAAGATCACGTTGAGTGGACAAAGGGTCTGGTTCAGCAAAAACGCATTGAAGAAATTGCCATAAAAGCGATGGCAAAAGTCGGCGTAAAACTACCGCTAGATAAGCGTGTTGAGCAGCTTTCTATTGCCGAATGTCAATTAGTGGCCATTTGTCGTGCCATGGCATCGGATGCCAAGTTAATGATCATGGATGAGCCAACCGCCTCATTAACGCGTACCGAAGTTAACCACCTAATCGAAGTGGTTGCCGATTTGAAATCGAAAGGTGTGACGGTGGTATTTGTGAGCCACAAACTGGATGAAGTCATGGAGATCTCCGATCGCATTACCGTTATCCGTGATGGCCGCACCATTGGCACGTATCAAGCGGACGAAGTGGACAGCGATGAGTTGGCCTTTTTAATGACAGGCCAGCGCTTTGAATTCTCGCCTTTAGCACCCTATCAGCAGCAAGGTGATGTGAAGCTGGAGGTTAAAAACCTGACCAAAAAAGGGCAATTTAACGACGTATCATTGTCAGTTCGAGCCGGGGAAATTGTGTCGATTACGGGGCTACTTGGTGCAGGTCGTACTGAACTTTGTATGGCGCTGTTTGGCATGAGTCAGCCCGACAGTGGTGACATTCTGATCAATGGTAAGGCCACCTCATTTAACTCCAATCGTGATGCGATTGCTCAAGGTATTGGCTACGTCTCAGAAGACCGTATGTCGACGGGGCTGGTGATGGAGCAGTCGATTCAAGACAACATTACTGCTTCGGTTCTAAAACGTTTACAAAAGCCATCGGGCGTACTGGATCATTTGAAAGCCAATAAATTAGTCGCAAAGCTTATCTCTTCACTGGCGATTAAAGTGGCTGACCCCAAACTGCCTGTAACAAGTCTGTCAGGTGGTAATGCACAGCGTATCTCAATTGCCAAGTGGATAGCCGTTGAGCCAGAAGTGCTGATCCTTGATTCACCAACCGTTGGTGTTGATGTGGCCAACAAAGAGGCGATTTACAACATTGCCAAAGATCTCGCCGCGAACGGTATGGCGATCATCATGGTGAGTGATGAAATCCCAGAAGTGTTTTACAACAGTCATCGTGTGATTGTGATGAAAGAAGGACGTTTTACTCATGACTTCCAACCAACTCACTGCTCAGAGCAAGAAATTATGGAGGCCGTCAATGCTTAATCAATCCAAAAGTTCGTTGGCTTCCTTTAGCAAGCGTCACGAGTTTTATCTTTCTGTGATGATCGTTTTGATTGTGGCGGTGTTAACGGCAACTTCGGAAGATTTCTTTACCCTAGGTAACATCTTCGATATGTCGGTCAGCTCGGCGCTACTTGGCATCATGGCTTGTGGTCTGTTTGTGGTGCTTATTGCGGGCGGAATTGATATCTCATTCCCGGCGACGGCGGCGATTGCTCAGTATGTGGCAGCCAGCTACATCCTCAGTATTGGCGGTAACTTTATGATTGCCTTTGGTATTGCAGCGTTGGTCGGGATGCTATTGGGAATGATTAACGCCACTCTCGTTTACAAGCTCAAAGTGCCAGCGATCATCATTACCATCTCGACGTTGAATTTGTTTTTCGGTCTGCTGATTTACTTTAGTAATGGCGAATGGTTATACGGTTTCCCAGATTGGTTTATGAATGGTGTAGAGCTGTTTAGTTTCACGGGCAGTGATGGTTATGACTATGGGCTGTCGTTACCAATCTTGACTTTGATTGCCATGATTGCGCTGACTTCATTCTTAATGTCAAAAACACGCTTGGGTCGCCAGATCTATGCCGTTGGCGGTAACGCAGATGCGGCGAGCCGTATCGGTATTAACCTCTTCGGTATCAATCTGTTTGTTTATGGCTATATGGGCGCCTTGGCGGGTATTGCTTCCGTCGTACAAACGCAAATTACTCAATCGGTAGCACCGAACTCATTAATGGGATTTGAGTTAACGGTACTTGCGGCTGTGGTGCTTGGTGGTACCAGCATGACGGGTGGTAAAGGGACTCTATTTGGCGTGATTCTTGGTGTGATTTTATTAGCCGTGGTGAAAAACGGCCTAACCCTATTAGGCGTACCTTCTTACTGGCACACGGTTGTCACGGGGTTAATCATTGTTTGCAGTATCAGCATGACCGCAATTAACGAGAAAAAACAAGCGGCGCAGGGGGCATAATGGAACAGGTTCTAAATAGTTTAAAACTGCCAACGGATAAAAACATTCGATATTTGTTGGTGATTTTAGTCGGTATCTTGGCGGTGATGGGCTTTACCAGCGGCCAAGCATTTTTCTCAATCGGTAACTTACAATCGATGTCATCGCAGATGCCGCTATTGGGTCTGCTCGCACTGGCGATGGCCGTGTGTATGCTGACTGGTGGTATTAACCTTTCGATCATCGCAACGACGAACGCTTGTGGCCTAGTGATGGCGAGCATCATTACTCAAGCCCCAGAGAGTTCGACTATGTTGGTCTTAGCTCTTGCAGGTGGTTTAGTGACGGCGGTCGTGATTGGCCTGCTTAACGGCGCGTTAATCGCTTACGTTGGTGTTTCTCCTATTCTTGCCACTCTAGGTATGATGACGCTCATTAATGGCCTTAATGTGCTTATTTCAGGCGGTAGCGTCATTTCGGGCTTTCCTGAAGCGTTATTGGTATTGGGAAACGGCTCATTAATGGGTATTCCAATGCCACTGATCTTGTTTGTTGGTTTTGCGATTGGTCTTTGGGCTTTGCTTGAGCATACCAGCCTTGGTCGCACCATTTACTTGATGGGCTCGAACGAAAAAGCGACCCGCTTTTCAGGCATCAACACGCAAAAAGCCACTCTCTATGTGTATGTGATTTCTTCACTGCTGTGCTGGGCGGCAGCGATTGTGATGATGGCAAAATTCAACTCAGCCAAAGCGGGTTACGGCGAGTCTTATCTACTGATTGCGATTTTAGCTTCAGTATTGGGCGGTATTAACCCAGACGGTGGATTTGGCCGCATCATTGGTATCGGTTTAGCACTGATTGTGCTGCAAACACTGGAAAGTGGTCTTAATTTGCTGGGAGTGAGCAGCTATCTCACTATGGCGCTGTGGGGCGGCATCTTGATCCTATTTATCTTCTTACAAAAAAATAAGGCTTAACGGGGAAGAATATGAGTATTTATTTTATCGGTGTTGACGTAGGCAGTGGCAGCGCACGAGCAGGCGTATTCGATGCTCAAGGGCGTAAAGTGGGTGAAGCAAAACGCGATACTCAAATGTTTAAGCCACAAGCAGACTTCGTTGAGCAATCTTCTGACAATATTTGGCAATGTGTGTGTTTGGCGGTTAAAGATGCGGTTTCACAAGCCAATATTGACCCAATTCAAGTCAAGGGTATCGGTTTTGATGCGACATGTTCGCTGGTGGTTTTGGATAAAAAAGGACAACCTTTGACGGTCAGTCCGACTGGTCGCAGTGAACAAAATATTGTTATGTGGATGGATCACCGCGCTATCGCACAGGCGGACCGCATCAATAAAACCGAGCACCCTGTTTTGGCGTATGTCGGCAACCGTATCTCACCAGAAATGCAAACGCCAAAATTATTGTGGCTAAAACAGAATATGCCTAATACATGGTCAAAAGCCGGCTACTTCTTTGATTTGCCGGATTTCTTAACGTGGAAAGCAACTTACGATGACAGTCGTTCTTTATGCTCGACCGTATGTAAGTGGACGTATCTTGGCCATGAAAGTAAGTGGGACAAGAGCTTTTTTGAACTGATTGGCCTAGAAGACCTGCTTGAAGATAATGCAAAATCGATAGGGGATCGTATCCTACCTATGGGCCAACCGGTAGGTTATGGTTTAACCAATCACGCCGCTGATGATTTAGGACTTACTCCGGGAACGGCCGTTGGTACTTCAATCATCGATGCGCACGCCGGTGGTATTGGCGTGTTGGGCGCAGCTGGCATGACGGGAGAAAAAGCCGATTTCAATAAGCGTCTCGCCTTGATTGGTGGTACGTCTTCGTGCCACATGGCGGCCTCAAAAACCGCGCGCTTTATTGATGGAGTTTGGGGCGCGTATTACGGTGCAATGATCCCAGGGTATTGGCTTAACGAAGGTGGTCAATCAGCCACAGGTGCATTGATTGATCATATTATTACCTCGCATCCCCTGTATAACACTGCCAAAGAGCAGGCCGATAAATCAGGTCAAACTATCTACCAATTGCTCAATGATCGCTTGTTAGAATTGGCGGGTAGCAAAGAGGATATTGCCTTTTTAACTCGTGATATCCATGTACTGCCTTACTTCCATGGTAACCGCTCGCCACGTGCTAACGCCCATCTAACCGGTACGATTACTGGGCTTAAAATGTCGAAAACCATTGATGATATGGCACTGCAATACTTGGCCACACTACAAGGTATTGCTTTAGGTACCCGTCATATTATTGAAGTGATGAACGATTCTGGCTATGAGATTGATACCATCATGGCGTGCGGTGGTGGCACTAAGAACAGCGTTTTCTTACAAGAACATGCTAACGCGACAGGTTGTATGATTCTCTTACCTGAAGAGAGTGAAGCGGTACTGCTGGGTTCTGCAATGTTGGGCTCCGTCGCGGCAGATTTTTATAGCGATATTCCTGATGCGATGAATGCCATGAGTCGCATCAGTAAGAGTGTGATGCCTCAGACTGAGAAGATTAAACATTTCTATGATGCGAAGTACCAAATCTTCCATAAGATGTATCAAGATGATGTGGAATATAAACGCTTGATGAAAGAGTTTTAATCACTGCGTGAGCTAACGATTAAACCGATATGATCAATGAAAGCCACCAACGCTGTTTGGTGGTTTTTTTTGTCTTTTAAACTGTCGTGTTTTCACGGCATAAAACAAATGCTGCATCTATACTTTTGTCAGTAGTGGCCCTTGGGGAGAGTTCAGATGTTCAAAAGTATCAGTACAGGCATGCTTGTTATGTCTTCATTTGTCATTTTAGGCGGTTGCTCATCACCGAATCCGTATGGTGATGCTTATGGTTCTGGGGATACTCGCACCGTACAGCAGGTGTATTACGGCACCGTGGTCAAAGCTGAGCCAGTAACCATTGATGCTTCAGATTCAACCAACGTGATCGGTACCATTGCAGGGGCCGCGATTGGTGGGATTCTCGGCTCCAAAGTCGGTGGTGGATCAGGTTCCGATATCGCAGCCATTGGTGGCGGGTTACTGGGCGGCTACGCCGGTAGTGAAGCAGCTGGTGCGGCAGGTAAGCGTAATGGGGTAAATCTAACCATCCGTCTTGAAGATGGCCAGACAATCGCGATTGTGCAAGAAGCCAACCCCAATATGATTTTCCAACCGGGCCAAGCTGTTCAGGTGAATGTTGATGGTAGTACCGCAAGGGTAGTGCCACGTTAATTTGCCATTAACGAATCGCGGAATAATCTATTTTTCATGTAGCCATTTCGAATGATTTTGTCTGCCTGCAAATAATTTAGAAACCGAACAAAAACATCAAACTAGGTCTTTGTTCGGTTTATTGGCTGTATTTATCATCACCGCGCTGTCGGGCATTTAGCAAACAGGAATGACAAAGTTTAGATAGAGCCTCTGACACGTGAGGTTAAAGTTATTTTTCTCTGGAAAAAGCGTGGCCAAAAAAGTCGATAATATGTTCCGCTTGTAAGTAAGTAATCACATGGCCACTTCCATGATCATATTCCCCTACATTAACACCTTTTGAGCTGAGTGCTTGGACGAGGTATCGGCTTCCTTCGGGGATCCATTGGAAGCTATCTTCACTGCCGTATTCGACATAGATAGAGGTCAGCTTGTCTGGTTTTAGCAGATAAGCTTCGATTTTTTGGTCGATATCGCCGTAGCCAGATTGCCACATTTTAACAACTGCTGGATCGCTTGCATCCCACTCATGCCACAATTTGCCATCTTTACTGTTAGGGTTGGGGGCGAAGGCGGCAGCGTAGGCATCAAGCACTGGTGTCCAACCTTGTTGTTGCCATTGATTGACGGCCTTTGCAAGGCCTGTGGGGGCAAACAACCCAGGGCTTAATGAGAAAACATGCTTAAATTTATCTGGATGACGAAATGCAATGTTGATGGCAGCAAATCCGCCCATGGAAAAACCAACAATACCGCGGTTAGAGGCTGCAGCTAAGGTTCTGAAATTATTGTCAACATAGTTTAGTACGTCGGTGGTTACAAAGTCTTCCCAATTCCCGGTAATTGGGGAATTGGTATAAAAGCTATTCGATCCAGTAACGCCAACAATGATCATTTCTTGGATTTGATTTTCTGCCGAGTAATTGTCTAACGTGTTTCCTGAAATAGCACGAGCCTCAAAGGGCCCAGCTTGGAAACCGTGTAAATAGTAAACCACAGGGTATTTTTTATCAGAGACAAAATAGCTGGGTGGTAAGTAGACGTAAATAGATTGTTCTGTTGCGGTATTGAGTTTACTGGCCTCTAGTGCTGGCGCAGGAATGTTCAAATATTGAGTTCGTGATGGCTTGGCGTAACTCACTGAACTGGCGAGTATACTGAATAGTATGAATAATAACGTTACACTCTTTCGCATCGCCTTACTCCTTAATGGCTAACTCAATCAGGCTATGATGGATTTTATCAATATGTATTTATCCAGCATCTTTTATTGATATTGGTTCATTATATTGCGGTTGCCTTCTCTGATTCTTGCAACCAATTGGAAGGTACGACAATTCCTTTGCTGGTCTTTTAGTATTCACACAGCTTAGGTAAATCCCTGTTTTGATCTAAACGAATAACAGAACCGTTGATGTTGTACTTTTGCCAGTTTTAAATGCTTATGTTTCAGGCGATACCCCACCATGCAGTGAGCCTATTAGGGCGTCTTCGTAAAAGCTGTATAGGTAGTATCGCAAGGGTTGAGTCTCGATGGCTGAGTCATGGCAAGTTTAGTCATGATAATTTAGAAGTGTAAAAAGGCCTCAATTGAGGCCTTTTCTAATATTTGAACTTGTTCGGTGCTATCACTCTTGTTTGGTCAAAATCGTGAACGTTGCCATTTCGCCATCCACCTTTTCACCATCAAATTTGAGTTTTGTCAGCATGTTTTCGCCTACAACGTATTGGTTGGGCTCCGGTGCATTAACTAGAGTAATGATGCTACCGGTATCATCCCAAGTAATTTCCCCTTGTGATGTCGTTTCGGTGTTATCGGCGTCATCATAGATTTGAATGAGTGTGTATTTGCCATCTGGCATTAACGTCAGCGTGACCTTAATGTTAGCGCATTCATCACACGGAAGGTCACCTTTGTAAACGCCTTGCCAATCCAAGGCCTCTTTAGCGGTTTGATTCGCCTTTGTTTCGGCATTCATGCTGGTGTCAGCGGTTGATACTGCAGCAGAGGTGGCTGGTACTTCCGCACTCGGATTAGTATTGCTATCTTCACAGCCGACTAGAATGATGACGGCACTTGTTAATGCTATTGCGACCTTTTTCATTTGCTTCCTCTCGAAATCAGTCTTCCTTTACTATGCTATTTAGCGCCGGATGACATACGTGTTTTTACAGTAAAAGTGATAAATTTAAACAACTTGGATTTACTGATTAATAATAGACCTGTTTGAAGAAGCTGCATCAAAACCATCCAGCTTTACTTGTAATTAAGTGAAAATAGCTTGTCAATCTGAGAGAAAAATCTACGGATGAACCGGTGGAGTACGATAAAATAGTCAGTAAGAATAAGGACAATAACTGAGATAGAAAATGACTAAAATTGAATTTACGACGGGTGAGCTTAACGCTGAGCAGCAGCGCCAATTGAGTGCAGGGTTTGAATCTCATAGTCAAACTCAAGATGCACCAGCCTATCTCAAACAGAGCCTCAACTGGACGGTGCAAGATGAAGAAGGCAATCTGATTGCCGCGCTTACGGCGAGTTTACTGTGGGAGTGGCTCTACATTGATGAACTTTGGGTTGATGATAGTTGCCGTGGCACAGGTATGGGAAAACAGTTGATGGCGCAAGCGGAAGAGCACGCAAGAGAGCAGCAGTTATCTGGTTTGTGGCTGTGGACACAAAGCTGGCAAGCGCCGATGTTTTACCAAAGTTTAGGCTTTGAAGAGTTTACCCGTTTTGACAATTTTCCCACTGGTCATAGCCGCATTGGTCTGCGTAAAACTCTGGTGAACGAAGCACAATAGCTTGTTGCTAATACGTGCCACCAGTATGAGCAATGATGCCGACAACCATGGCGACATACATCAAAAAACCTAAACAGTTGCCGACCCAGATCGTCGGGTTTTTATGATATATCCCATAGATAGTCCAAAGCAGCGCGATAAATGAATAGAGTAGCCAAGTGGTGAGTGACAAACCTAATGCATGCTCACTGTGAGAGACGTAGAGTTTATAGAGTTGAGGCATGGTGGCGAGTGGACTGATCAACCCCATGACCAGCATCAGTGGTTCAAGCGCTTTACCAATTCGTTCGATCAAAGCCATTTGCTTTCCTTGTCTTTAACTGACTGATTTAGAAGTATAGTGATAAATCAATACGTTGCTTATTGGTTTGAAAACGAAAACTTTTCTTTTACTACAATTTGAATGCACCGTTTTTGGTGGAGATCTCTATGTGTATGAATGATTGTTGAATATCACGCTGAAAAACCGAATTATTCTAATATAAAAGGCTGGCTATTTAAGCTTATCTAACAATATATAGATGTCAGTGGTTAGGGTTAATATGTCAAATAAAAAATGGTTACAAGTAGACAAAGCTTACACATATTTTGTAGAAAATTATAAGACAGGAAGTGAGTTCTCATTAGAGGAGCTTGCAGAGAAAACTGGTTGGAGTATTTCTACCGTAAAAACTTATTTAAAGAAAAAGTGGGTATCATTGTTAGAGCGAAGTAATAATGGTTTTAAAGTTACAGAGGTCATAACTACTTTCAACCCAACAACGTTTCGGCAGCATCAAAGCCAAAAAGATGATGTTGATAAGTTTTTACACCAGATTATGTTGGAAAAGGCTATGTCAGCGTGTATTTCAGCAATTGAAATTTATAACAAACCTAATTTTCAGCATAGAGAAGAAACTTTTTCTATCTTAATGACAAATGCATGGGAGCTTCTTCTTAAATCTAAGCTTGTTAAGGATGGCTCAGATTTACCTAAATCGATTCATATTTTGAATAAAGGGGAAGTTCAAATATCGCCGAGTGGAAACCCGAAAACAATTTCGTTGGGGACTGCGTTGAACCGCCTATTAGCGACTGGAGCAATTCCACCAGTCGTAGGAGACAACATTAAGTTATTAATGAATATTCGTGATGATTCGGTCCATTTTGTCTGCGGTGATTTAGAGCTAAGTACGCGTATCCAAGAAATTGGAACAGCATCTCTGAAAAATTTTATGACGTTAGCGATGACTTGGTTTAACTATGATTTTAGCCGTTATAATTTTTATTTAATGCCAGTGTCATTTTTTCATCTTTCAGATGTGGCCAGTTTTAGTGTCGACAATGAGGTAAAGGCCAATTTATTAAAGTATTTGAAAGATATTGAGAAAGATCATGAGCATGATAGAGATGCAAACTATGCAATTTCGCTGAAACTGCATACGAAGCTCGTTAAAACTACGAACGATGAAGCTTTACAAGTACGTTTAACGAACGACCCAGATGCTCCAGAAATAGTATTATCAGAAGAAGACGCGTTAAGAAATTATCCTCATGACTATCATGAGTTACTCAGTATTCTTAAAGCTCGTTTCACTAACTTCAAGCAAAATAAGATATTTCATGACCAGATGAGGATATTAAAAGCAGAAGGGGAGAGATACTGTAAAGTTCGGCGACTAGACCCTGATAATCCGAATAGTATCAATAAGACGTTCTATCACAATAGAGTAATAGATCAGTTTGACCAATGGTATGAAAGAGTCCGAGTTAGTTAGGAAAATCACGAGCCTCTTTTTACTAGAGAGAAAATAATCCCTGCGATGCAGGGATTATCAATGGTCACTTTAATCAATGATCACTTTGCTTAGTCAGCACTTGTTACGGTTAAAGAGCCACCTTGAGTTCTGATCACTTCCTGATACCAATAAAAGCTCTTTTTGCGCAGTCGAGTGAGATCGCCATTGCCTTCATTATCACGATCAACATGAATGAAACCGTAGCGTTTGCTCATTTCTGCTGTCGAGTTGGCAACGAGGTCAATCGGCCCCCACGTGGTGTAACCCATTAATTCAACGCCATCTTCGATCGCTTCACGGGCTTGCACGAGGTGATCGTTTAAGTAAGCAATGCGGTAGTCATCAATAATTTCCCCGTCAGCGGTGATTTCATCACGTGCCCCTAGGCCATTTTCAACGATAAATAGCGGCTTTTGGTAACGATCATGCAAGAAATTGAGCAAAATGCGTAAGCCTTTTGGATCAATTAGCCAACCCCATTGGCTCTTTTCAAGGTAGGGGTTAGGTACGCCAGCAATGATATTACCGACTTCTTTTTCTTGTTCTCGAGCGCTGGCACAACCTGATGCGTAGTAACTGAACGAGATAAAATCGACGCTGGCGGCAGCAAGTGTTTCAATATCCCCTTGCTCCATTTCGATACTGATATTGTTGTCACGGAAATAGCGCAGCATGTAGCCAGGATAACGACCGCGGGTTTGTACATCGCCAAAGAACAACCATTGATTATTCTCATGCATGGCAGCAATTACATCGTCAGGATTACACGTGTGTGGGTAGGCAAGAGCCCCGAGTAACATGTTGCCAATTTTCGCATCAGGGATGATTTCATGGCATAGCTGCACGGTTTGGGCACTGGCAACAAGCTGGTGGTGAATGGCTTGGAAAATAGCTTGCTCAGACGCATCTTCTTGTAGGCCGACACCGGTGAACGGTGCATGCAATGACATATTGATTTCGTTAAAGGTCAACCACAGTTTGACACTGTCTTTATAGCGTTCAAAAACAGTGCGAGCATAACGAGTGAAAAACTCGATGAGTTTTCGGTTGCCCCAACCGTTATAGTTTTCTACTAACGCATAAGGCATTTCGTAATGTGACAACGTCACGAATGGTATAATGTTATGAGCAGCTAATTCAGCAAAAATCTTGTCATAGTATTCTAAGCCAGCTTGGTTTGGTTCAAGTTCATCACCATTGGGGTAGATCCGAGTCCAAGCAATTGAGAGACGCAGACAAGTAAAGCCCATCTCTTTGAATAATGCGATATCTTCTGGGTATCGATGATAAAAATCGATGGCGAGATCTTTAATGCCTGCGGTGCGCTCTGCACGGGTTTGGTGAGGGCTTAAAATACCGTTAGGTAGCATGTCTGATGTGGATAGGCCCTTACCATCGGTAAGGTATGATCCTTCAACTTGGTTAGCTGCGATTGCGCCGCCCCAAAGAAAATCGTGTGGAAACTGAGTATTGGTTGTCATGAGGTGTCCCCGTTTTATGAAAGCGAAAGTTGAGGAAATTTAATTGAGCTTTTGCTCGATGTATTGCGCGTAGCTATTGGCTTTTAAACCATAGATGATTTGCACATGATGCGAATCCACGTGAACGATGCCTATCGCGCCGTTATCTTTTAGGGCTTTTTCATTCAAACGTGACATGTCGTAAAGCTCTGGCCTTAATCTTGTCGCACATGCGCCGATTTCTTTTATGTTGGCTATCCCTCCAAGCGCTTCGATAATGATATCGGCTTCTTGTTCAAGGTTAGGATTCACGCGGGTTAAAGCCGTAAAAATTTTGCGTAATGCAGCAAACATCGTTTTAGCTCATGGTTATTCTATTTAGATGAGATTATGCGCCGTCGCAAACAAGACGCCAGATGCAGATCGTCAAACAGTGAGCTAGATTCGGCAACGGTATTCTGATCGCTTATCTAACGACCGCTACAAGATCGGCAATTATTTCTCTAACCGCTTGATTAGAGCACTTAATGATTTCGATAAAATGATCGATTCAAAGTTCAGCTAATTGAGTTAACTATCTGTAATAAAATTCTTTTACTCTCATAATGAGACGCTTTGCTGCGATTAAATAGCGCTGCTCTGAATGAGGTCGGTAACGATTTCTGCGCGCTCCACTAATAAGGATAAGAATGGATATGCTAAAAACGAAATTGGCAGTGCTAGTGGGTTGTTTGTCACTTGGTGTCGTAATTAATGCGAGTGCAGCGGGATTTGAAACCGTCACACTGGGCAGTAAAGGGGGCATTCAAGACGGCAATCTTACGGCATTTATGCTCAAGAGCGAGCTTGATGATAACTACGTGCTATTGGATGCTGGTTCGGTAGTGAACGGCTTGATTGTGTCTGAGCAAAAAGGTGCGTTTGCGGATGTGAAAGTGCCGGAAGAATCCAAGTACACCAAAGTCGGCTATCTACTTAAAGAAAAGATCAAAGGCTATTTAATTAGTCACGCTCACTTAGATCATGTGGCAGGCATGATCATAAGTTCACCGGATGACAGCCATAAACCTATTTACGGTTTGGCATCGACGAACGAAGGGTTGATGAATAACTACTTCAACTGGTCGGCATGGCCTAACTTTGGTAACGAAGGTAATGGCTTTAAGCTTAGCAAATACACCTATACCGATTTAACCCAATACCAGTGGCAGGCAGTCAAAGGCACGACGATGCAAGTTATGGCCATGCCGCTATCGCATTCTGGTGGAGAATCGACAGCCTTTTTGCTGAAAGATACCCAAGGTGACGTATTTGCCTACTTTGGTGATACGGGGCCAGATGCAGTAGAAAAGAGCGATGCGCTTAATAAAGTGTGGTCAGCGCTAACGCCATTTGTTAAGCAAGGGCAGCTAAAGGGCATTGTGATTGAAGTGTCATTTACCAATGAAACGCCAGATAAAGCCCTATTTGGTCATCTAACACCTAATTGGCTGATGAAGGAGCTAACCGCGTTAGAGTCGATGGCTGGTAAAGGTAGCTTGAAAGGTCTCGATGTTGTGGTTAGCCATATTAAATACAGCTTGAAGAAAGGGGAAGACCCACAAGTTGTGATTAAACGCCAACTGGATACGGCGAACACGCTGGGTGTGAACTTCTTATTCCCAGCTCAAGGTGATGCTCTGACGTTCTAAGTGCTGTGTTACTCAGATCTAAGCCCTGCAAGAAATTGCGGGGCTTTTTCATTTCGTCAGTTGGAAGAATCTTCTTGAGAAGAAAGTTTGATTGAATAATGAGACTAAGGCACGGCTTTGCGACTCATTCTGTGAAGAAATGGACGTTGTTAAATATTTGCACGCACTAGAATGAACCTGATTTACAACATGATAAGGAAGGATTATGTCTGGTTTTGGTCAGCATTTATTAATTGATGGCGCTGAAATTTACTACCAAGAGTCGGGCAATCCTGATGGTCAACCGCTAGTGATGTTGCATGGCGGTTTGGGGAGTAGTGAAGATTTTGATGGGCTGTTAGGTTACGTACCGGATGTGTTTAAAATCATCCGAATTGACTTACGTGGTCATGGTCGTTCAACGTTGGGTGAGTTGCCTTTGAGCTACGCTCGCTACCAACAAGACGTTGAAGCGATACTGGATCATCTGCAAATTTATAAATTTCATCTATTTGGCTTTAGTGATGGCGGCATTGTTGGCTATCGCTTGGCTGCACTCTATGATCACCGTCTATTAAGTTTAACGACGCTGGGCTCTCAATGGCGTTTACACCCTGATGATCCTTCAATCGAGCTTTTGCAAGATTTGACGGCTGAAGACTGGCAAGCAGAGTTTGAAGAGCAAGTGGCTCGCTATAATGAGATTAACCCTCAAGCTGATTTTAATTTGCTTGTTGAAGAGGTGAAAGAACTCTGGCTAGACACATCTGAGAATGGATACCCTAATGAGCAAGTGGATGACATCAATTGCTCGACGTTGATTATTCGTGGCGACAGAGATGACTTATTCTCTCTTTCTGAAGCGATAACGTTAATCAGTCGCGTACCAGATTGCGAGTTTTTCAATGTCCCATTTACCGAACATGAAGCACATAACGAGTACCCAGAAGTGGTCGGTGAAGTGTTGCGTCGTTTTTTACAAATTAATCACTGATTGATTAAGCAATAGCCATTCGGTTTGTTAGCTTGTAGGAAAAGCCCCACACTGGTGGGGCTTTTTTGTAATATTAGTTCCAAATCTTTCAGTGACTTGACTGCATTTAACCTTTTGTGAGTCAATAAAAACGTGCTTTTGTTTTTCATATCGTGACAGAAGATCTCGATTTGACTAAAACGTGTTGTTTTTCTGCAAATAGCCATATCTGAAAACAAAATTTGCCGACTAAAATTAGTTTTCAAAGCTGTGATAACCACAGCGATTTTTGTGGAAGTAGGACATGTTAAAAGTTAATGCACTTCAATTAGCAATATCGGTCGGTATCGCAGCTGCATCTGGCGCGGCGTACGCTGACAGCTCAAAAATGGTCAACCCAGAAGCGGGTGTTGTTGTCGGTTACTGGCATAACTGGTGTGATGGTGCTGGTTATAAAGGGGGCAATGCACCGTGTGTGACACTGGAAGAAGTTGATCCAATGTATAACGTCGTCAACGTTTCATTTATGAAAGTGTTTGATGTTGCTGAAGGCCGTATTCCCACCTTTCGTTTAGACCCAGCTATTGGCCTTTCTGAGCAGCAATTTATTGACCAAATTGGTGAGTTAAACAAGCAAGGCCGCTCTGTTCTGATTGCGTTGGGTGGTGCTGATGCCCATGTTGAATTGAAAGCGGGCGACGAGCGTGCTTTTGCTGATGAAATTATTCGTGTCACGGATCGTTATGGCTTTGATGGCCTAGACATCGATCTAGAGCAAGCAGCGGTAACCGCGGCTGATAACCAAACGGTTATTCCTGCTGCGCTACGTATGGTGAAAGATCACTACCAAGCACAAGGTAAGAACTTCCTTATTACCATGGCTCCTGAATTTCCTTATCTAGTTCAACATGGTAAATACGTGCCATACATTGAGAACCTAGAAGGTTATTACGATTGGATTAACCCACAGTTCTACAACCAAGGTGGCGACGGCATTTGGATTGATGGTGTCGGCTGGATTGCTCAAAATAACGATGCGCTGAAAGAAGAATTTATCTACTACATTTCTGACTCGTTGGTCAATGGCACTCGTGGTTTCCATCAGATCCCAAGCAGCAAATTAGTGTTTGGTATTCCATCGAGCATTGATGCGGCAGCAACGGGTTACGTTCAAAATCCACAAGATCTTTACGATGCATTTGCGCGCCTAAGCGCACAAGGTCAGCCACTGCGTGGAGTGATGACTTGGTCAGTTAACTGGGACATGGGGACTAATGCAGCAGGCCAAGCATATAACGAACAGTTCATTAAAGATTACGGCCCATTTGTACACGGACAAACACCTCCCCCACCACCGCCAGCAGGCGTACCTGTTCTTAAAGGGGTTGAGAACACACGTGTACTGCATGGTAGTGCGTTTAATGAGCTAGCAGGCGTGACGGCGTCGGATAAAGAAGATGGCGAACTGACTAATACGATCGTGGTTGAAGGTATTGTTGATACAAACCAGATTGGCACTTACGTACTGACTTATCGCGTGCAAGATAGTGACAACAATGAAACGGTAAAAGCACGTAGTGTTGAAGTTTATAGCCAGAAGCCAGTATTTAGTGGTGTGTCTGATACGACAGTACTGGTTGGCAGTGCATTTAACCCACTTACGGGTGTGACGGCAACGGATGCGGAAGATGGTGAGCTAACGGAGCAAATTCGCGTTTCAGGACAAGTAGATACGGCTGTTGCGGGTACTTATGCGCTTGAATATGCGGTGACTGACAGCGCAAATCAAACGGTACGTGTTGAGCGCAACGTCGTTGTGAATGATGGTAGCAGTTGTGCCAATGCATGGGATGCGGCAACCACTTACGTTGAAGGTGACCAAGTATCGCACGATGGTGCCACTTGGGAAGCGGGCTGGTGGACTCGCGGTGATGAGCCAGGTACCACTGGTGAGTGGGGCGTTTGGAAGAAAGTTTCTGACAGCTCTTGTGGCGGTGAAACGCCAGATCCAGAGACGGATTTGGAAATGACGGTGACGGGACTTGCGTCAGAGTATGTTGCCGCGAATGGCAGTGTGAACTTATCGCTATCACTGGCAGCGAATGAAGCGCTGGATGTGACCGTTATGGCACTAGACAGCAGCAATACTGTGGTGACTCAAGCTCAAGTTAACTTAGTGGACACGAAAGCGATCACATTAGAAATCTATGACGCGCAAGTAGGCCAATATACGCTTGAGGTAACAGGTTCGGCAGCAGATGGTGAAATGGTGGTCTTTAGCCAGTCATTCTTAGTCAAAGAAGAAGGCACTGTGACTCCGCCACCGAGTGATATTCCGCCATACCAAGCGGGCACAAATTACCAAGCGGGTGATCGTGTGTTAGGCGCTGATAACGCGGTATATGAGTGTAAGCCTTGGCCGACAACGGCATGGTGTGCGAGCGCTTCTTACGCGCCAGCGGATAGCCTTTACTGGAAAGAAGCTTGGACGAAGCTGTAACCCCAAACAGCTGATCTAAGACAAAGCACCACAATTGTGGTGCTTTTTTTATGAGGATACTGGACAGAATTGCAAATAGTGACCAAAATCTTCTCGCTTCTAGCGCGTAATCTCAGTGCCTGAGGCTTCGTCAGCATACTGTTCTAGCATGGCTTCGAAGCGCTGGTTTCCTTGCAGAGATTCAAAATCACTTTCGCTGGCGATGAGATCTTTAATCGAAGGGCTGGCGTCGATGGCTCGTTGCAAATCTTCAATCGCTTGGTCTTCAATGCCTAATCGAGCAAAGGCGCAAGCACGTTGATAGAGCGCTGGGCCGTTGGTATCATCAACTTCGAGCACTCGGTTACACATACTCAGTGCCCAGTTATATTCGTTGATTTCCATTGCGGCATCGGCTTTGTAAGTCAGTGCTTCTAAGTCTCCTGGGCGTATGTGAAGAATCTCATCGTAGACTTCAATTTTTTGCTCTGGAGTTTGCATGCTCTGTGCGCGAAGCCATAAGTTGTGAACTTCGTTGATTATCTCAATTTCTTTATTGTTTTCACTGATAATACGGGTCTTACGTTTTAGATCCCGCTCTAGTGCACTGAATTTTTTCTCATAGTCTTGTGCGATCGAGTCCAAACGGCTTTCTGCCATCTCTTTGGTGTTGTGTTTGAATTCACGTAAGGATTGCCAACCAATAAAGGCAATCATCGATGCAACACCCGCGATAATGTAGAAAAAGTAGGTGACGGTGACGTTGGCATAGTTTAAGGATTTATCGGCGACCGCGAGTTCTCGGTCGGTGATTTCAATCACCATACGGCGCTCTAAATCTTGCTGCGATTGGCGCAGAGATTTTATTTCATCAAGGATATATCGCTCCATCAATGGGCGATCAAGAAGGTCGGATTCTGAGTATTTCTCTTCACTGTGTGCAGGCAAGGCAACTGTCGCAAGGACAAGTAATAACAACGAAGTAATTTGGCGCATGTGGCTTCCTTACTGTAAATATAAGTTTTGTTTTCTGTCTACTTAGAGTGCAGATCTTGAGCAACAATTGGCGGCTCAAGCAAAGTTTTAAGCAGTTTGAGTATAGTGTTCTTTTTCACAGTAGCAGATCGACAAGCCTCAACGCAAAATTGATTAGCAATGAAAGCGTTACTCATAAGCGGCAATATTGCTTGGGTTGCTCAGTTATAAGAGGACACAGCATCGATTGAATAACGTGCTTTATAGGTATGCTGGTTTGATAAAAAAGCCCCGCTATCGCGAGGCTTTAACAGGCAGTGAAATTTGAGCCTTATTTAAATTGTTATACGACTTGCAAGATATCGACCATAGGTAGACGAGCTTTTGGCTTGCCAAAGTTGTAGTCAGCGCCATCTTGATGGTAACCCATAGACAGTGCCACTTCACAAACGTAGCCATCCAATTCTTCTTTGAACAGCTCGCCGATCAACTCAGAATCAATACCTTCCATCGTGGTTGAATCAATACCAAGACGGGCAAGGACATGCAATGTGTTACCAAGGGCAAGGTAAGTTTGTGAACGAGTCCAGTTGCCATTAAAGCCATTCTCATCGGTGTTTGCTTCTGCAAAACCGTAAGCGCCATTTAGCATGGTGTCGTACATATCCGCGGGTAGGTGGCCTGAGGTCACTTCCGCATCAACTACTTTTTTGTACAGATCTTTAGTGTAGTTCGGGTTGTAAGCGAACAAGATGGTGTGCGATGCACTCTTAGCATGTGGCTGGTTGAACTGATGTTTGTTGGCAAAAGTGTCATGCAGACGTTGCTTGGCTTCATCGCTTTCAATCACAATGAATTTCCAAGGCTGTGAGTTGATAGAAGAAGCTGACAAACGAATCGCTTGGTAGATCACCTCAAGATCCGCCGCAGAGATACGTTTTGATGGGTCATAAGCTTTAGCTGTGTAGCGAGATTCTAAGTCAGCGATAATTGGATGAGTCATATTCGTACCCTACTAATCTAAATGTCTTGGCCGATTGCCGTGTTGTTGGAATGCATTCTAGAGTGAGCGAAGATAAAGAAAAACCTTCTCATCATTAAAACATTATCAAAAAATAATTGATAATCCCGTTATCTATCTCTGCATAGCCCTTTTAGATAGTGATTTTTCTGGCAAATTAACCAGAGGCAATGTGGTCAATTCATTGCCTCTTAGTTGTGAATCCGCAGTGAATTAGTCGCCTATCAAGTTGAGTAATTTCTCCGCGGTCGTGACGGCTTCTTTGCGATTACTGATATTGAGTTTCTGATAAAGGTTGCGAATATGAGTTTTAATCGTGGTGGCAGCAACGTCCAATTCATGGGCGATTTGTTCATTACTAAAGCCAGAATAAATCAACCCCAGCACCTGCCATTCACGTAGGGTCAGTGGACTGGTTCGCACTACCTGAGGGATTTCTGGATGGTTGACCAGCTTGGTGACAAACTCTTCATCAAAGTGGATTGAACGGCAACGCTGTGTTGTTGAGATAGCCTTGAGTAGGTGCTGGGCACGATGGCGTTCAAGGTCGTCCAGCTCGGATTTATGATTGAGTTTATGCAAAAGGGGGGCGAGCATTTTTCCTTCAATGATGTACTGCCCAACAATACCGGTTTGATTGGTCAGTATCAGGGCATTTTTCAGAACTTGTTTAGCTTGAGTTTCATCGCCAAGGTGGATTGTTAAAACGGCTTCAAGGATCATATTGCGATTGGTATCGGTCACCAAGTGATGACAATCTGCTTGTTGTTGCAGAAATAACAGGGTTTGCTTGGCATGCTTGAATTGCCCTAGGTGGATTTGCACACGTGCGATATTACGCCATTGTAATTGAGTAAAATGATTGGCCGCGGTCTCAGGTCGTTGAGTATTCTCTAGCCATTGCTGCATCGCACTTTGATCGCCACGAGATTGCCAATAAAGAATCTGCGATAACGAAGCATTGGCGGTCCAATCTACGTGGTAAGTTGAAAGCTTGAGTAGATGATCGATCTGGTCGATAGACTTAGCAGCTTTGTCCAGTTCTCCACGTCCAATCGCAATTCGTGCGAGCATGGAATAGCAATGAAGGTGATCTTTAGCGGGCTGATTTTCTAATACTCGTAAGCCCTCATAAGCGCAAAATTCAGCCTCATCCAGGCGGTGCCAACTCCAAAGTAATTGCGAACGAATACGCAATAAAAATTCGTGCAGTGGTAGCTGTTGTAGTTGTTGATCTTCAATCAGCTTAAAGGCGTTTTCTTGAACATCATACGCGGCTTGAGCATAGCCTTGGGCGATCAAAATTTCGCTCTGTTGTAACATCGCCCAAAGTGCATGATGGTGTACTTGATATTGACGAGCGAGCTTTTCGGTTTGTTGCATCATGGGGAGCGCACGATCAAGATGGCCAAGCACATGGTTTACTTCTCCAATTACCGAGGTAGCAACGATACGGCTGTGATACACCGTATTGTCGATCTGGCTCAGCGCCAGTTCTGCCAAGGCCAGCGCTCGCTCAGGCTCGTTCTGATTGATGGCAATTTGCGCTCGTAGTGCGTTGAATTCCCCTTGGTCAGTGGCACTTAACGTGATGTTAAGGCGCTGCATCTCTTGGTCTGCTTGGTCAAGTAAGCGCTCGACATCGTGATAGCGATGCTGGCTTTGAGCCAACCATGCTTGCAGCATAGGCAAGATGGGGCGCTGGTAGAGTACCTCATTAGGTAGGCTAATAATCGCTGATTCGAGTGCTTCTAACTCGCCATTATTAAACATATTCCATCCATATTGCTGCAATATGTCTGCAATTAGCTCACTATTCGAGGATTTTTTTGCATGAAGCAGTGCTTGCTGTGGCATCGCTTGTTTAAGCCAAGCGTGGGCCGCGGCACTTTGCAGTTGAGCTTCTTGCTGTGGAATCCGAGCATGACGTTCATGGCGGAGAAAGTCGGCAAACAAGTTATGAAAGCGATACCAATTGTTTTCATCAAGGCGATGAATAAACAAGCCATACCGGCTGAGAGCCTCAATGCGGCTGAGCGCATCTTCTTGTTGGGTGACTTGTGCGGCGATCGCGTCATTAAAATGGTCTAGTACTGAGCAGTGCAACATGAATTGTTGTGTCGCGTTATCAAGTTGGTCAAACACTTCTTCGACTAAATAATCCCACAGATGTGCTTGATTGAATCGAACGTGATCTTTGCCATCTGTTATTGGCGAGAGTGCTTGTGGCAAAGAGTGTGAAAGAGTGTGCGCTGAATGCAGTAATGACTGGCTTTGCTGTGTTGTTTGTAGCGCAATTAATTGCAGTGCCGAAGCCCAACCCTCGACGTATTCACACAGGTAGTCTGTCGTTGTGCTATCGAGCTCATGGTTTATACGCTGTTGGAAAAATCGACTGGTTTCTTCGCGGTCAAAGGCCAGCAAGTGGCTGTCGATTTCTATCATCAGATCGCGGACGCGCAGGTTGGCAATACCAAAAGATGGCGTGGTGCGGCTGGTGACGATCAGCGTTATTTTATCGGGCATATGTTTGATGAAAAAGCGCATTGCTTGATGGATCGATTCATCCTCAATCAAATGGTAGTCATCCAACACAACAAAGCAGGGTTTATCTAGCGTGTCTATTTCAGTGAACGCGTCACCGATCAGGTTTTCTAACGAGGCATATTGCCGTTTCTCTGCTAATTTGAGTGCATTAAGGCAAGCATTATCACTGGCTCTATTCAGTGCTTGCAGCAAATAGTTGATAAAGCGAAAGGCATCGTTATCGCTTTCATCAATATTGTACCAACCAACATGTTGCTGTTTTGCTAGCCATTGAGCGGCCATGGTGGTTTTGCCATAACCTGCGGGAGAGCGAAATAAAATCAGTTTGTACTCTGTGGCATTTTGCAGCAATTCCAGCACGCGAGGTCGTAAAATAGCGTTATGTAATCGCCCTGGACTGGTTAGCTTTGAAGGAATCCACATCTGATTTCTATCCTTGTCATGTTAGCGGTTGGGCACCCTTTCCTTTGGGTTACCAATCGTTATCGCCATTTCTCTCTGGCGATCGCATTTATTGACTAATAGTACCGAACAATTATTTCAACGCGAGTAGCCGACGAGTCAGAGTTATGCTGAATTCACCTTTTGTGAGCGTCTACGCCCTACATTTGTGAACTTGATCAATTTCTTACTGCTGAGAGGCTGTTTTTACCACGATAAATGCCGCAGTGGTGTTTGATTTTCATACAGTCAATGAATGTGATGAACTTAAAATACGTGATCAAATTAACACTTTGTGCAATCGCTTATTAGGATTCACCTAGCTTGTTAGTTAGTGATACGAGTTTCATTTGCGAGATAGTGTGACATGGAACGCTTAAATGAGCCTATACAGGCTATTTCTGTGATCTTCACCACTGGATATGAGTATCTCCTCTTCTTCATTTCATCTACGCCCTCACTACTCCTCCTCATTACTCGCAGGGGGAGGAGGATGTTTTGCTGAGTACCGCCATGCACGATAGTGGTAGTAAAACAGCAAGGATTTCGCCAATGAAACCATTACAACAGACTCAATTTGATAAAACGTCATTTCAAAATAGTGTAAAAAAGCACCTCAGTGCGACTTACGCGACAACTATCGAACAAGCTTCAAGCCGTGCTTGGTATTTGGCTATGGGACGTGCACTAGCAGAGCTGACGACGTTCGATCTGCTAGAAACAGAGCAAGATGAGCGCATTCGCAATGCCAAGAGCGTGAACTATTTGTCGTTGGAATTTTTGATTGGTCGTCTAACCGGTAACAACCTGATCAGCATGGGCCTATACGAACAGATAACGGAAGCCATGAATGAGTTAGGACAAAACCTGACCGATTTGCTTGAAGAAGAGCGAGACCCGTCATTAGGCAATGGTGGTTTAGGTCGCCTTGCGGCTTGCTATATGGATTCATTGGCCGCGCAAGAATACCCAACAGTGGGCTATGGTCTGCATTATGAATATGGTCTGTTTAAACAGTCTTTTGTTGAAGGGCACCAACAAGAAGCTCCTGATGCATGGTGTGGGGTTGAGGGATATCCATGGGAAATTGCTCGTCCTGAATTAGCTCAGGAAATTGGTTTCTATGGTCATGTAGAAGTGTACCAAGATCAAGGACGTGAGCGTCGCCGTTGGGTGCCAGGCATGTCAGTGAAAGCGATGCCTTGGGATATTCCGATTGTCGGCTATCAAAGTGAAACCGTTTACCCACTGCGTTTGTGGGAATGTCGCGCTATTGCACCATTCTCTTTGGAGAGCTTCAATAATGGTAACTACTTTGAAGCGCAACATGCCTTGATTGATGCTGGTAATATCACCAAAGTTCTCTATCCAAATGACAACCATGAAAAAGGCAAAACGCTACGCTTGATGCAGCAGTATTTCCATAGTGCTGCCTCGGTTCGTGATATTTTGCGCCGCCATGAAGAGGCAGGGCATGATCTAGCTTCTCTGCCTCAATACGAAACCATTCAATTGAATGATACCCACCCAACCATCGCCATTCCTGAATTGATGCGTATCTTTATGGATGAGAAGGGCTTGGAATGGGCGGATGCATGGGCGATTTGCTCTAAGACCTTTGCTTATACCAACCACACGCTACTGCCTGAAGCGCTCGAAACGTGGAGCGAATCTTTGATTCAACGCTTATTGCCGCGCCATATGGAAATCATTTATCAAATCAATCACCTGTTCTTACAAGAAGTGCGTGCTAAGTGGCCGGGTGATGTGGCTAAGCAGCAGAAACTATCGATTATTCAAGAAGGTTTCCATCGTATGGTACGCATGGCTAACTTGTGTGTGGTCGGTGCTTATGCCGTTAATGGCGTGGCGGCATTGCACTCACAATTGGTCAAGCGCGACTTATTCCCTGAGTTTAATGAGCTTTATCCGGGGCGTTTACAAAATGTCACCAATGGCATTACGCCACGTCGTTGGTTGAAGTTCTGTAATCCGGGCTTGAGCCAATTGATCAGCGAGAAAATTGGTGATGAATGGCCGGCCAAGTTGGATCAGTTAGAAGCGATTTCTCAATATGCCAATGATGCGGAGTTCCAACAGCAGTTTATGGCAGTGAAAAAGGCTAACAAGCAACGTTTGGCTGATTGGGTGAAACGCAATATGGATATCGAACTGGATACCAATGCCATTTTTGATGTTCAGATAAAACGCTTACATGAATATAAGCGTCAACATCTCAATATGCTGCATATTCTGTCGCTTTATCATCGTCTGCTTAATGATGCGGATTTTGATATGGCACCACGAGTGGTGATCTTCGCGGCTAAAGCGGCGCCAGGTTATCACCTCGCGAAACAGATCATCTATGCCTTGAATATGATTGCCGAAAAAATCAATAACGACCCACGTATCGGCAATAAGCTCAAAGTGGTGTTCATGCCCGACTATCGCGTGAGCTTAGCAGAGATCATTATTCCAGCGGCGGACGTTTCGGAGCAAATTTCGACCGCAGGTAAAGAAGCCTCAGGTACGGGTAACATGAAAATGGCGCTGAATGGCGCGTTAACCATCGGCACCATGGATGGGGCGAACGTTGAAATTCGCGAAGAAGTGGGTGACGACAATATCTACATTTTTGGTCTTGATATTGATGAGGTTGAACAGGTACGTAATGGTGGTTACAACCCGTACGACTATTACAACGCCGATCCATTATTGAAAGCGTCTTTAGATTTGCTGGTGGGTGAGGAATTTACGCCGGGTGAGCCAGGTAAATTACGCGCGACGTTCGATAGCTTATTGGATGGTGGCGACCCGTATTTGGTATTGGCAGATTTTGCTTCTTATATTCAAGCGCATGAAGATATGGATAAGCAATATCGTGACCAAGCGGGTTGGGCGAAAAAAGCGATCCTCAACACTGCGCTGGTGGGGAAATTTAGCTCAGATCGAAGTATTCGTGACTACGTGAATAACATTTGGCAGCTGCAAAGCGTGCAACGTTAATCGCTTTTGTAATTGGTAAATTGTTAATAATTACTCGTTTAAGAGTCTCCTAAATGCCGTGTCATGCGGGAGGCTCTTGCGATTAAAAGGAGTATGAGGGAACCGGTGGGCATACGCTTAAATCAAGTTCCTTTGGAGAAAGCGATGATAAATTCGAATACCTTAAAGCAAGTCGCTGAGATGGCGAGAATCGCCGATCATTACGTCAGTGCATGGGGGGAAGATACTCTCGTGGAAGCACAAACCATTGAACGTCTATTAGCGGCATTAGGTTATGACACCAGTAGTGATGCGCAGCTACTCAGTTCAGCCAAGAAAAAGCATAAACCAGAGCTACTTCAATCTGCGATGGTCTTTCGTGATCAACAAGCGGTAGAGATTCCATTGCATCTTGGAGTGAGCGCACGTGAAAGTGACTTTAGTTGGCGTTTAGTCACCGAAGCCGGTGAAGTCTATGGTGGTTACTTACAATCACAAATTGTACGTGATGAACGGGCAGAGGGTGGGCCGCTAGTTTTTTCACTGCCGAATGATCTGCCTTGGGGATATCACCAGTTAACGCTGGAACGTAAGCGTAGAAAATCCCCCTATACCATGACGTTAATCCGCACTCCTGATACTTGTTATAAACAAGCTGAGATGGAGAATGGCAAAAAGATGTGGGGGCCAAGTGTTCAACTCTACACATTACGTACCTCCCACAACTGGGGAATGGGTGATTTTGGCGATTTGAAGCAACTGGTGGGAGAAATTGCCCAGCGAGGAGGCGACTTTGTTGGTCTTAATCCTATTCACTCGCTGTTTCCTGCCAACCCTGAAGGTGCAAGTCCTTATAGCCCTTCATCGCGTCGTTGGTTGAATATTCTCTATATCGATGTCAGCTCTGTGGCAGAGTTTTCTTTGTGTTCAGAAGCTCAACAACTGGTTGGCAGCGCAGAGTTTCAACAGCGTCTACAAAATGCACGTGATGCGCACTGGGTCAATTACAGTGAAGTGGCGAGCCTAAAATTGGCGGTACTGCCGTTGTTGTTTGCTGAATTCAAAAAGCGTCACCTTGATACGAATAGCGAGCGCGCTTCAGCGTTCCTCGATTTTGTCGAATTAGGAGGTGAAAGCTTACGTCATCAAGCGACGTTTGATGCTTTGCACAGCGTATTGCACGCGCAAGACAATAGTGTTTGGGGCTGGCCTGTTTTTCCTGAAAAGTATCGCCGTTTTGAGAGTAAAGCGGTACAACAATTTGTTCGTGAGCAACAAGATCTCGTTCATCTGTATATGTATCTACAGTGGGTGGCAGATAGCCAAGTAAACGAAGCTCAAACGTTGGCTGAGCAAAAAGGGATGGCGGTTGGGATCTATCGAGATTTGGCAGTCGGTGTGGCGGACTCTGGGGCTGAAACTTGGGCAGATAACGGCATTCTAGCCTTAGATGCCAGCATCGGTGCTCCGCCAGATATCTTGGGGCCATTGGGACAAAATTGGGGGCTTCCACCGTTGAATCCGCAGGCGTTGCAAGCAAGTGGATACGAGGCCTATATCCAATTGTTACGGGCTAATATGCAGCACTGTGGTGCTTTGCGTATTGATCACGTATTAGGATTGCTGCGTTTGTAGTGGATACCAAAAGGGGAGAATGCGACGAAAGGGGCCTATGTCTATTATCCAGTGGAAGAGATGTTGGCTATTTTGGCTCTTGAATCTCATCGTCATCAATGCAGTGTGATTGGTGAAGATTTAGGTACTGTGCCAGAAGAGATCGTGGATATTTTACGTGATGCTGGTGTGCACTCTTATAAAGTGTTCTTTTTTGAAACCTCTAAACAAGATGGCGGCTACCTTTCACCTGAGCATTATGCGCCGCAATCTATGTCGGCATTGTGTACTCATGACATGCCCACTCTGCGAGGGTTCTGGCATTGTGATGATCTCAAAATGGGTCAAGAGTTGGGTTTGTACCCAGATCAACAGCAGCTGGATATCTTGTTTGAGCAGCGTTTGAAAAGTAAACAGGGTATTTTAGATTCAGTGGCGTGGCACGGCCTTTTACCGGAAGGAGTGGGGCGTGATGCTCAGTTTGTTCCGATGGATGAATATTTGGCGGAAGCGTTGCAAATGCACCTTGGATATGGCTCATCGACTCTGTTTAGCGTTCAACTTGAAGATTGGCTACAAATGGACAATCCAGTCAATATTCCCGGTACGGTCGACGAATACCCTAACTGGCGTCGTAAACTATCGATGAACCTTGATGATCTGTTTTCTGATCCTCGGGTTAATCGAGTAGCTGAACAGCTCACACAGGCGCGTGCCAAGGTAAGCCGCACTTAAGTTATTGATGTGTATAGTTGCACTCGAAACTTCTGCATGGGTCACTCCATTGCAACCCAGTTTTGGGTACTATAGAGCGACATTATATGAAATATTACACCTAATTGATTAGGTTGATTCGCCTGCTTAACGGGATTATTGATGTTAAGCAGGCTTTTGCTTGTTTAGTGGCTAAACCAAATTGTTAGTCACTGCTAAGCCGAAAGTTACGCTAGGGAGAGAATAACTTGAACACCAAGACCGTGGACAAAATAACACAGGCTTATCAGCAACTTTCACAGGCCTCAATGGCCGACCCTTTTGCTTTTTTGGGGCCTTACCTACCGTTAAGTGAGGGCTCACTTCGAGTCTGGATGCCGGGAGCTAATAACGTTGCTCTGCTGATTGACGGTGAACCTCGCGTTGATTTAATCCGTGAAGATGATTCGGGTTTTGTACTCACTCAGTCTCGCGATCTGCGTTTTACCCACTACCAATTGGCTGTCGATTGGAATGGTGCAGAACAAATTATAGATGACCCTTACCAATATCATGGCATCTACGCGGAATATGATGATTTACACACACCTAAAGCGATGTATCACCATATGGGTGCGCAGTTTGTTACGCTGGAGCGTGATGGAAAAGCGATTAGTGGTACGCGATTTTTAGTGTATGCACCGCATGCCAGTGCATGTAGCGTGGTGGCCGATTTTAACCATTGGGATGGCCGTCGAACCCCACTACAACGTTTAGATTACGGTATTTGGGGGATCTTTATTCCTAACTTACCGGAAGGGACGCGTTACAAATTTGAGATGAAAGGACCGCAGGGAGAAGGGTTGCCGCATAAGGCTGATCCATGGGGATTCTTTGCAGAGCAACATCCGTCGTTTTCATCGGTGACCTACGATCACTCTCGTTACCAATGGCAAGATAGCCAGTGGCAGCAACGTCCGGTGACGGAAAAGCGCAAGCAAGCGTTGTCATTTTACGAGTTGCACCCGGGCTCATGGCGCCGAGATGAAAACAATCAGTTCCTCAACTACCGCCAATTAGCCGAGCAACTCGTACCGTATTTGGTTGATATGGGGTATACCCATGTGGAACTGATGCCGGTTTCTGAGCATCCATTTTATGGTTCGTGGGGTTATCAACCGGTTGGATTATTTGCACCAACCAGCCGTTTTGGCTCGCCAGATGATTTTAAGTTCTTTGTTGATGCCTGCCACCAAGCGGGATTAGGCGTGATACTCGATTGGGTGCCAGCACACTTCCCATCCGATGATCATGGCTTAGCTAATTTTGATGGTACACCGCTTTATCACGATCCCGATCCGCGTCGCGGTTGGCACCAGGATTGGAATTCATTTATCTATGATATGGGCCGAGAGAATGTTCGTCGTTTCTTAGTGTCCAATGCTCTGTACTGGTTTGAACAATTCCATATTGATGGTATTCGAGTTGATGCCGTGGCTTCGATGCTTTATCTAGATTACTCGCGCAGTCATGATCAATGGCTACCGAATATTGATGGTGGTAACGAAAACTACGATGCCATTGCGACTCTAAAATGGATGAATGAAGAAGTGTATAAACACTTCCCGAATGCGATGACCATTGCCGAAGAATCGACGGCGTTTCCGGGCGTTTCTGCCCCTACGTTTATGGGTGGCTTAGGTTTTGGTTTTAAATGGAACATGGGTTGGATGCACGACAGTTTATCGTATATCCAACAAGATCCCGTCCATCGTAAATATCACCACAACACGATTACTTTCCCGTTGATCTACGCGCACAGTGAGAATTATGTATTGTCGCTTTCGCATGACGAAGTCGTGTACGGCAAAGGGTCGATCCATAACAAGATGCCAGGTGATGAATGGCAGCAAACGGCTAACCTGCGCGCTTACATGGGATACATGTATGGCCAACCGGGTAAGAAGCTTAACTTCATGGGGGCTGAGTTTGGTCAAACGGGCGAATGGAATCATGATGGCCAACTGCAATGGTTCCTGTTGCAGTTTGAGCGTCACCAAGGGGTGCAAAATCTGACTCGTGATTTGAACCTGCTTTATCGTCAGCAACCAGCGTTGTTTGAGTTAGATTGTGAGCCGAAGGGTTTTGAGTGGCGCTTACAAGATGCCGAAGATGCCAGCATCTTGGCTCATGAACGTATCAGCGAGCAGGGTGAACGAGTATTGGTTGTGACCAACTTTACGCCAGTGCCACACGATGAGTTCCGCTTGGGCGTACCTCTGGCAGGTGATTATCAATTGCTACTCAATACCGATGCAAAAGAGTATGACGGTAGTGGTTATACAGTACATACAACAATCAAAACGGAAGCGATTGAGAGTGAAGGCCAAGCGCAATCGTTATTGATTAGCCTACCACCGTTATCGACGCTGTTTTATAAGTTGATTTAGTCACGACAAGCTAACCGATGACAAGCCCCTCTGATGAGGGGCTTTTTCGTCTGAGGCTTCCATTAGCAAGCTGATGAATATCTCCTACACTGATTGGTATAAAAGGAGAAATTGTATGATTACAGCGCTTTATGCCGCTTTGCTGGCATTGTTAATGATGTGGTTGGCGGTACAAGTGATTAAGCAGCGTCGTAAAAATAAAGTGGCGTATGCAGATGGCAGTATTGAAGGACTGCAAATCGCGCGCAGTGCGCAGGGGAATGCGGTCGATTCGATTCCGATTACGGTTATTTTGCTGGCATTACTAGAGATGAACGGCGCGAATGTATTACTGATTCACGGTATAGGGATTTTGTTTCTCGTTGCGCGGATTGTGCACGCACGGGCGATATTAGCTCAAGATCTTAAAGGCCGAATCATGGGAATGAAACTGACATTCGCAACCATGTTTACCTTGGTGATACTCAATGTGGTCTATCTGCCATTTGATAAGCTGTGGTAGTCGTATTGCGACTGCGCCGAGCAAAGTGTGTCACTGATACTGATTGTGAATAGGATAACCTATGAAATTGTCTTTGCCTCCAGCATGGTTATTGGTGCTGGTGGGGTTGGTGTTAAATATCTTGGCGATTTTAATGTCGAGTATTGTCCTCGAAGATCTTGGTGGAGAGGTGGCGCACTTATCGCAACAAAAACAAGATCATCTGTATTCAATTCAATTAGCGTGGAATAGTGTTGAAACCTTAGAGCGTAAACGTGAGTCTTTATTGCTTTATATGGCGCAGCCTCAGCCTATAGCGGAGGTGGCGCATGCAATAAGAATGGATCTGAATGATTGGTTAAATACGCCTATTCCACCGTTAGTTAAGCACAATGTGATGCAACTGATGGAATTAATTGATGATGCACAGCGGGAGTATCGCGATCAAATTGATGGCTTCTACTTAAACAATATCACGCTAAGTGAGCAAATGGCTCAACTGCAAGAGCGTATTGCTTGGTATCGTAACATCAGTTTGTTTCTTCAAGTGTTTGGTTTGGCGCTGATCCTTGCCCGTGATTTAGCGCGTAAATAAAAAACCGCAGCCGAGGCTGCGGTTAGATGACGTTGTAAGGCTCTCGATTCTAGCGAAATAACCACTTACTGAGTGGTGTGCGCTCAATACCTTTCACTAATGCCAATGTAATCACGATTGTGCCTGAGAAGACCAATGCGTCTTTTGCAGGTCCAGTGACTTCCAGTAAGCCACTTACATTCATCATAAAGATGATCACAGGCAAGTGGGCGACGTAAATCGGCAGTACCGATTTCGACAAGTTAAGCACCCATGGAGTGTTACCCAAATTTGGCTTTGCTAATAGGAATAAAAAGATTCCTGTTCCCCACAACATGGTGCCAAAGAGGAAGTCATTGCCATTGAATGGCTGTTGGTAAGCGACGAGCCAATACGCTTCGGCGAAGTGAATCGCCATTCCCACCAATGCAAGCACCATCGCTTTTGGGGCTGTTACTTGAATATCCTTTTGTCGGATCACAAAGCCAATCGCAAACATTAAGGTACTAAAGAATGGGCCATTACGGGTGAAAAATGGTGTCCATAATTCGGTAATGTTCTGGTAACTGCCGGCCAGTACGCCATAAATGTACAATACCGCGGCGAACGGAATCAGCCAGTTGAGCTTGTCGGCTTTTGCAAATAGGGCAGTGATAAGCGCAGCAATCATCAGTGCGGGAATAAACCATAGGTGCACCAAGCCGCCTTCCAATAGGGTATTTAGCGGAGATTGTGCAAGAAAGCCCCAGTAACCGCTGCGTTCAGCGATGTAGCCTTCGGTCATGAACTTGTATAGGTTAAATGGCATCGCAAGACAAATCACACTCCAAACGATGAAGACACGTAGCAGCGGAGCGCAGTAGCGTTTTGCTGTATCGATTGGGGTTGCGGTGAGTTTTGGTTGGATCAGATAGCCTGAAATCAAGAAAAACAGCGGTACGGCAAATCGGGTGGATTGGTTAAAAATGTAACCGAACCACGGTGTGTCTTGATAGAGAAAGTAGCTCAGAAACATCTGACAATGCATAGCCACAACGACGAAGATCGCAATTAAGCGACCAAGCTCGATACTGGTGATTTTTTTGGATTCCATAGTTCTTTTCTGGTTCATTGAAAACGCGCTAACGCTATCAGGAAAACGCTTGCGTGCAATGGATATCAATCAGTTTCAATCGTAATTTTGGATTAAAAATTCCTATTTCGAGATGCAAATCAAGTTTGTGTAGGCCTTTAAACTTGGCGATCAAGCTTGCAAATAAGTACGGTCGTGCTAAAAATAGAGATATCAAGGTAATATGGTCAAGTGATGAGTAAAGGTCGATTAACCCGCGAAGCCATTTTGGCGACGGCTTTTGAGCTGGCAAGTAAGAACGGATTGGAAAGCTTAACCATAGGTGAGCTGGCAAAGCAGTGTTCGATGTCTAAGAGCGGTTTGTTTGCCCATTTCAATTCGAAAGAGAATTTACAAATAGCGGTGATAGAGCACGCCAATCAAGTGTTTATTCAACGCGTCATTGCGCCAGCTCGCACGCTTGGTGATCACGATATCACCGATAAGCTCAAAGCCTTGCTGGATAATTGGCTAGGCTGGAATCATTCCTTTCAGGGCAGTTGTATGTTTTTAGATGCTTGGAAAGAGAATTCAAGCGCCAGTACGCCATTGCAAGTGGTGTTAAAAAAGACCGTTGCTATGTGGATTGGTTACCTTGAAATTCAGGTTGCCAAAGGGGTTGAACAAGGACAATTTCGCTCAGACTTGGATGCTAAACAAGCCACCTTTGAGCTGTATGGGCTTTATTTGAGCGCTCATTTGTTCTATTCCATTCGTGGGGAAGAGGAGAGCCAAACTCATTTTTGGCAAGGTATTGAGCGTCTCATCAATCATTGGCGAGTATGAAGCTTATCTGAGCAAAATTAGCCGTTCACCAGACTAAGAGATGCAAGCACAGCAAAGCTGTGCTGATAAATAGCACGGTCGTTCGCTTTTGTGTTTATCGATGTTGAGGAGCGATGAGTTGCAACGGAACAAATTATTTAGGGAATCACGACAATGAGTGAAAAAATCTACTTCAATACGTCCAATAAGTTCAGTGTTAAGCGCAGCTTAGTCAACGTATCCACTCGCTTGCATCATCGTTTGGCGCCACATCATGCGCGTAATACCGCGCGAAAACTGTTGCTAACACCGCTGCGTACCAAACCAAAGAACAGCGCGCCGCAAGGGTTGGTGAAAGGGCAAGTCACGTCAAAAGAGGGCGTACTAAGCACATATTCATTGGGCAGTGGCCCTGTTTGGGTACTCACGCATGGTTGGTCTGGCACCGCAAGCCAGTATTTCCCTTTGATGGAACATATTGCTAGCCGCGGCTATACCGCATTGGCGTATGATCATCCGGGGCACGGTGAAAGTGAAGGCGTGTATGGCCATATCCCGGCGTTTGTCGCTGGGTTGGAGGCAGTACTTGATAGCGTCCATGATGTGGCGGGCCTTGTCGGTCACAGTATGGGTACCGCTTCTGCGATAGAGTGCCATCATGCTAAGTTGGTTGATAAGCCGCTGTTACTTATTGCTCCAGTGTTGGATTATCTTGATAACCTGTTTGGTAGCGTGGCGCGGTCAGGCTACTCAATGCGCTTATTTAATGATGTCGTGCAAGAAGTTGAAGCGCAATATCGTTATCCAATCCAATCAATTGATCCTTACCAAAAGTTGGCTCAGCGCCAATCATCCACCATTATTGTGCATGATGAAGGCGATAAGTTTACTAAGTTCTCGGTGTCACAGCGTGCCGCAAATGAGATGAGCAATGTTGTGCTGGTGGCGACACAAGGACAAGGGCATGGTCGCGTGATGATGTGCAAACAGGTGATGGAGAGCTTTGATAACTTAATTTAAAATCAAAACCTTAACATTTATAACCATATTCTTGATGTGGTTAACAAATTCGCAAAGCAAAATATTTCCTTAGAGGGTTATGTGGGATCATTTTAAATGCCTACTGGCCCTCACAAGGAAAATAATAATGAATAAAAATGATAGTGTCCCTCTACCGAGTAATACCCGAGAATGGTTAATCAACCGCAATAGTCTGATTATTTTGGCTGATATTGCTTTGTTTGCTGTGCTCTACTTCAATCTACCATTTGAGCCAGATGTAGTACTTGGCCTAAGCATGTTGATCTTTGTTGCGATTCTTTGGTTAACCGAAGCGCTTCATGTCACGGTTACCGCAATTCTCGTTCCCATCATGGCGGTGCTATTCGGCGTATTTAATACTCAGACGGCACTGAACAACTTTGCTAACTCGATTATTTTCCTATTCTTAGGCGGCTTTGCCTTAGCTGCAGCGATGCACCGTCAAGGTTTAGATAAAGTGATTGCCGATAAAGTATTGATTATTGCCAAAGGTAAGATGAGTACTGCAGTTTTCATGTTGTTCGGTGCTACCGCTTTACTCTCCATGTGGATCAGTAATACCGCTACGACCGCAATGATGCTGCCTTTGGTGTTGGGCGTGTTGAGTAAGGTGAATGAAGAGAGCGGCCATAAAACCTACGTATTTGTGTTATTGGGTATTGCATACAGTGCCAGTATTGGTGGTATAGCGACCATCGTCGGCAGCCCTCCGAATGCGATTGCTGCCGCTGAAGTTGGTTTAACCTTTACCGAATGGATGGCTTTTGGCTTACCAACGGCGGCGGTACTGTTACCTGTCGCCATTGCGGTGTTGTATAGCACTTTAAAACCGGAATTAAATGGTGAGTTTGAACTGAACCACGAACCAGTGAATTGGGATAAAGGCAAGGTTGTTACCTTGGCGATTTTTGCTGCGACCGTTTTCTTCTGGATTTTTAGTAAACCAATTAATGCCATGATTGGTGGTTACGCTAAATTTGACACCATTGTGGCTCTGAGTGCGATTGTCGCGGTCAACTTTGCGCGAGTGGTGCATTGGAAAGATATCGAAAAGACCGCCGATTGGGGCGTATTACTGCTGTTTGGTGGTGGTATCTGTTTGAGTAACGTCTTAAAAGCAACAGGGGCTAGTGTATTCTTAGCTAATGGCTTGAGCGAAATGATCTCTCATCTTGGATTGTTTGTTATCGTCGTCGTTATTGCCGCTTTTGTGGTGTTCTTGACTGAATTTGCTAGTAATACTGCCAGTGCGGCCTTGCTGATCCCTGTTTTTGCCAGTGTTGCGGAAGCGTTCGGTTTATCGCCAGTTATCTTGTCGGTGTTAATTGCTGTTTCTGCCTCGTGTGCCTTTATGCTGCCCGTAGCCACACCGCCTAATGCGATTGTGTTTGGTTCAGGTCATATACAGCAAAGCGAGATGATGAGGGTGGGGATCGTGCTTAATATCGTCTGTATCGTGGCCCTGACAGTGATAGCGATGCTGTTCTGGTCGTAACGCTACGTACCACTCGAACCATCAAGAGTAAAAACGCTAAGCTTGCTTGGCGTTTTTTATGTGCAAAAAAATGGTCAGAAAACGTAAGTTTGATAAATGATAAACGCAATCGAGTGAATAACACGAGTTCATCACAAATCCGAATCATTGTTGCGGAGGATTGCCCCAAAATCGATGCGCAATACGATTCATCCATGGCATTTATTGCTAAAGTTTTTTGCATTGGGTTATTTTTATCGTTTATGCAGGGATATGAAAAAGCACATTTTACGTTATGCGCTCGCGCTGTTCTTAGTAGGCTGTGGTGGTCCATCAGAAAAGCAAATGCTGCAACAGTATGTCGACTATACCCAGTTTAATCATGATATGCCGGCATTGTATGAAGCGAGTAAGCATAAGAAGCTTGATGGCTATGAGCAATCGGAAACGCTCTATATTGCTGACATGAGCCATGAAATTAGGTTTTTGATGGATTTCGACCAATTTAGCCACTATATCAACGAAAGTGCTGGCTTTTTTGCTCCTGTTTATTTGATGCAGATCCGCACTGAGTTTGGGGATTTTAAACAGGGTGACGTGAAGAAAATGACCAACACGATCACCTTTGTGAAAAAAGAGAGTGGTTGGACGTTGTTTCAACCGAATTGAAGCGAATATAAAAAAAGAGCCTGTCGAATGACAGGCTCTTTTTGATCAAGCGTTGAATTTGGCGTGATTACTCAGCCGCTTTCTTGTTTGATGCCCAAGCGTACATTAACTCAAGCGCGACAGTTGCGCCTGCAAGTGCCGTTACATCGCTGTGGTCGTATGGCGGTGATACTTCAACCACATCCATACCGACGATATTCATACCAGCAAAGCCACGTAGAATTTTCAGCACTTTGTCTGAGTTCAAGCCACCACACACTGGCGTACCTGTACCTGGAGCAAAAGCAGGATCAAGACAATCGATATCGAAGGTAACGTAAACTGGCTTGTCGCCAACGATGCCACGTACTTTCTCAACGATTTCTGTTGCCGTCATGTCATTCGCTTGCATCGCGTTAATCACATTGAAAGCGTGATCTTGCTGTTCATACTCAGTACGAATACCGATTTGCACAGAGTGCTTAGGCGAGATCAGACCTTCTTTCGGCGCATGGTAGAACATGGTGCCGTGGTCGTAAGCGCTGCCATTTGCATAGGTGTCAGTGTGGGCATCGAAGTGAATCAATGCCATCTCACCGTGGTGCTTCGCGTACGCACGCAGAATTGGTAGTGTGATGAAGTGATCACCACCCAACGCCAGCATGGTTTTGCCATTTTTCAAAATTTCACTGGTTGCTTTTTCTAAGCGGTAAGTGAAGTCTTCAGCATCGCCACAATCGAATACTAGATCACCAGCATCAATAACTTTAGCGCGATCAAATACATTGAAATCCCAAGGGAATTTTTTACCTTCCCATGCAAGATTTACTGATGCTCTACGAATTGCGTCTGGGCCCATACGTGCTCCAGGACGACCCGATGTTGCCATATCCAGAGGCACACCTAGCACCACCAAATCTGCATCGCTGCCGATAGGGTTACGTAGGTAAGGACGGCGCATAAAGCTCATCGAATTCGAGTAGAGTGAATAATCGGTTTTGCTAAACAAATCATTCATTTAAAAATCCTCTAAATAGGTGTAACCACATAGGCCTTGTTCTAGCTCTTGCAGTACCTGTTGTTGTTCTTGTTGGTTAACTCGCTGGTTAACGAGCTCGCGATAATGCTCGCGAATGTCCTCTACGTCAATGTGAACGTAACGAAGCATGTCTTCAACGGTGTCACCTTCATCGATTCGTTCAATGATTGCTTCACCATGATCGTTGACGGTAACCACTGCGCTGTGAGTGTCACCAAACAAGTTATGCATGTCACCTAAAATTTCTTGGTAAGCGCCGACGAGGAAGAACCCCATCAAATAAGGCTTGTCTGTGCTCCATGCTGGTACTGGTAACGTTGTCTCAATACCTTGCCCTTCAACATACTGTTCGATGGCGCCATCGGAGTCACAGGTGATATCTAGCATTACGGCACGGCGGTCTTCTAACTCTTCCAAACCTGACAGAGGAAGCACAGGGAAGACTTGGTCGATACCCCATGCATCTGGCAATGATTGGAACAACGAGAAGTTAACAAAGAACTTATCCGCTAAGCGCTCATGAAGCTCATCGAGAATAGGGCGATGGAAGCGGTTCTTGGTGCTCAATGCACGTGTTAGTTCAAAGTAGATACGCAGCGAAACTTGTTCAGACCAAGCGCGTTGCGGCAGATTGAGTAGACCCATCGCAAATTGTGAGTGCACTTCAGATAAGTCACTTTGTGTGTCGTTGTAAATTTCAATCAATGCACGAGCGTCGCTGCCTTCTTGCAATGCTTGCAAATTACGCCACATATTTTGCAGTAGCGTAGGGGCGTCATCTTGCGGGGCTTCGATATGCTCAGGCTGATACGTTTCAGTGCCGATTACGTTGGTGATCAAAACAGCGTGGTGTGCAGTCAATGAACGGCCAGATTCAGAAATAATTACTGGCATTGGCTGACCGTAATCTTGACATACATCACCAACGGTTGAGACGATATTGCGAGCGTACTCAATCAGCCCATAGTTCATTGAGCTTGAAGATTGGCTGCGTGTACCATCGTAATCCACTGCGAGGCCGCCACCGATATCAAAGAAATCGATTTTTGCGCCCATTTCACGCAGTTCACAGTAGAAGCGTGCAGATTCATTCACCCCATTGCGAATATCGCGAATGTTGGCCATTTGTGAGCCAAGGTGGAAGTGAACCAGTTGCATCGCATCAAGTTGATCTTCTTTCTTTAGACGCTCGATAACCGTCAATACTTGAGAGGCAGACAAACCGAATTTCGATTTCTCACCACCACTGGCCTGCCATTTACCTGCTCCTTGTGAGGCAAGGCGAATGCGGATACCTAAGCGTGGTTTAACGCCTAAGCTTTTCGCTTCAGTTAGCACTAGATCAAGTTCTGACAATTTCTCAAGTACGATGAAAACTTTGTGACCTAGCTTCTCGCCTATCAGGGCAAGACGAATGTATTCACGGTCTTTATAGCCGTTACACACAATCACAGAGCTGGCTTTTTGCGCCAAACCTAACACGGCAAGAAGCTCAGGCTTACTGCCCGCTTCGAGACCCAATTGTTTGGTTTCCAAGCTCGCTTGGCTGGCAAGTATTTCATCAACCACTTCTTTTTGTTGGTTGACCTTAATTGGGTAAACCAAAAGATAGTTGTTCGGGTATTGATACTCTTCAATCGCTTGGTTGAAAGCCTGACAAATACCATGCACTCGTTGGTGCAGAATTTGTGGGAAGCGAACCAACACAGGTAAATTAAGCTGCTTTTGCTCTAATTGAGTAACAATCTTACTTAATGGAATTTGGTGCGCTTTGTCGGTGGTAGGAGATACGTACACTTCACCTTGGTTATCAATGCCATAGAAACCTTGGCTCCAGTAATGTACGTTGTAATCCGCGCGCACGCGGTCTAATTGGGATGTTTTTTCCACATCTATTCTCACGAAAATAGAGAGAAGAACATGAATCAGATTACGCTGATATCACACCTGACACGGCGTTGTAGGGCTTACGTGTCGCGCGCATTAACGGATAAATGGCAGACGGAGTAAAACAAATTAAAATTATCGATTCGACAACGGAGTGTTGAGTAAAAAATATGTCTAAAATGCTCTAAATTCAACTTGTTTAGCAATAAAAAAACGCCCCATCAATTGGAGCGTTACTTTATTAATCTTCTTCAACTAGGCTGCTATCTTCTGAGTAGTCTTCAGATGCATCTGGTTTAGTGCGACCATTTAAGGTGTGGAAGCGTTTACGACCTCGGGCAAGTTGAATGTACTTCAGCCAAATACGCTCAAGTTTCGTTTTCGCTTTACCTGGGTTCTCAATGACTTTAACAAAGTGCTTCTCTTCTGCATTCTGCGGAGAGAGCTCCCCCGTTTCTAAGCCAAACATGGTGTCGCCGTAGAGCGTTAGGATTTCTTCTTCGGCAAGTGTAAAATCACCGGATTTGGCAAAACCACGTGGAAATTTCGTGTTGTCGTAAAAACGTTTCTTGCCATGACGAAATTCAGTGTCAGACATTTCGATAAACCTCAAATGGTATGGAATGGACTAAAGACCAGTGCCATTGAGCCTTGATATCAGTGCGGCCTAATCAGCATTGGTATATGGCGAAAATTAGGCGTAAAGTAAGCAAAAGAAAAACAAAATATTTTTATCATATCCATTAATTTATATCGTTAAATACATGTAACACTTTACACTTTCTTGCTTTATTAATTTAGGATTTCCCTGTTAATCTTGCTGCGTCATTTTCTGAGGTATAACAATGGACGTAAAAGTCTTTAGAACATTTTTAGAGTTGGCAAAAGTACGTCATTTTGGACGTGCTGCTGAAAACTTATACATTACACAAGCTGCCGTAAGTGCACGTATTAAACAGCTCGAAGGTTATTTTGATACTCAGCTTTTTATTCGTGACCGTAATAACATTAAGCTAACATCTGCAGGGGAACGTTTGGTTAGCTATGCCGAGGTGATGGTGACAACCTTGCAACAAGCAAAGTTAGAGCTGTCTCTAGAAAGTGGCAAAAAATTGCAACTTACCATGGGTGGAACACCCAATGTTTGGGATGCTTACCTACAAAACTGCTTGAGTGCGACCACCGAAGCGTTTGATGGGTATGGATTTATGGCGGAAGTGATGGGGCGCGAATCGCTGGTTCGTAGCTTACAAGAACGCACGCTCGATATGGCCTTTGCTTTTGATCAAATCAAAGCAGATGAATTGAATTGCAAGAAAGTCGCTGACGTTGTTCTTCTTTTGGTTTCCACCGACTCTCATGCATTCAATACGGTATTTAGTGATAAATACGTTTACGTCGATTGGGGCACTAAATTTGCCTCTGAACACGCTGAGCGTCATGCAAAAGTACCTGCGCCATATTTGAGAACCTCGACTGCTCGTATTGCCTTAGATTTTATTTTGGAAAAAGGTGGTAGCGCATATCTACCCGCTTCATTGGTAGAGCCTTTCTTAGCGAGTGGTCAACTGCATAAAGTGGAAGGGGTAGAAGAGTGGTGTCGCCCAATCTATTTGAGCTATCGTAAAGCCAGCTCATCGGTTGATGCGATTAAGCAAGTCGAAGAGTTAGTAAAAAACATCGACCCAATCACTGCCTACAGTTTGCAAAACGCTGCTGAGAGCTGAGAGCTGAGAGCTGAGAGCTGAGAGCGTTAACCTTTAAAAAAACCTCGTCATTGAACGAGGTTTTTTTGTTTTAGCGAATCTATTCTTTAGATCAGAAAGTCTGTTTAAATAATTCCAAATCAAAGATTCATCAAACTTTCAATCGATTCTTCAATTGAGAGAGTTTGATAATAGTGAATCGTCGGACCTTCTAACGTTTGGATTTCGATTGCATCAATATTCGTCACACCATGAGAGTCGATGACTCCGAGTGATTGTTCGACAGTTTTACAGATATGTTTTGAGTGATCGCGAAGCACGATGGTGCATGAGTGTAAGTTCATAGCCAACTTCCTATTGCTTATCCTTGCAACGCTTGTCTCGTTACGGCTCTTGAAACAAGTTCCTTCACTAAAGTTAGTTAAGGAATGTGAGATAGGCAACTAGATGTTTAAATTATCAGTTAAGCCCTTGATTATGGACTATTGAGTTCCGAATGTGGCTATAAAAATCGGTGGTTAGGGGTAAACTAATGGATAGAAACGGTGTAGCCAGAGGGTAAATAACCATGCCAGATATTGATTCAATGACCCATTCGCAAGGCCAACTGCATCGCCAATATCAGCGGGCACGACAAGCGCGAGATGCTCGTTTTGATGGTCGGTTTTTTGTTGCCGTGAAAACCACCAAAATATTTTGCCGTCCCATTTGTCCGGCTAATTTACCCAAAGAAGAAAACGTTGAGTATTTTGATGACGCAGCTCAGGCATTACATGCGGGTTATCGACCTTGTTTACGTTGTCGCCCTGACAGTGCGCCTAATTCGTGGGCTTGGCAAGGAACAGCAACATCATTTGAACGCGCATTAAAGCTGATTGAGTTGGGGGAGTTACAACACACCACTTTGGATAAACTGGCTGAGAGGCTTGGCATTACCGACCGATATTTAAGGCAATTGTTCCAGCAGCGGTTGGGTATGTCACCGAAAGAATACGCTTTGTATCATCAATTGATGTTCGCTAAGCAACTACTCCACAACAGCAATATGAGTATCACAGATATCGGTTTTGCCAGTGGTTTTAATAGTACGCGCCGCTTTAATGATGCTTTTCGTAAGGCGCTCAACCTAACGCCAAGTGCACTGCGTCGAGCTTCGCATTTGCCCGTTGAAACGCACACTATTGAACTCAGTTATCGTGGCGCTTTTGATTGGCAATATGCGCTGAATTTTTACCGCCTACGTGCCATAGAAGGTTTGGAGTGGGTCGGGGAAAGTGACTACCAGCGCCGCTTCCAACTTGGTGAAGCATCGGGAATGTTGACTGCTCATTTTGCTCGCAAAGCCAATACGGTGCAGTTAGAGTTTGAATTATCGGATATCAGCCAGCTAAAAGCTTTGGTCAATCAAGTTCGCCGTATGCTGGATTTGGATGCAGACACCAATGCGATTGAACAACACTTTCACGCTTTAGATCCTCATCTTGTTCGTTATTCGGGGCTACGTATTCCAGGAGTATGGAGTGCCTGGGAAGCCGGTGTTCGAGCCATTCTTGGTCAGCAAGTCTCGATCAAAGCGGCAATCAATCAACTCAATCTATTGGTGCGAACCATACAGCCACAAGGGGTCACTCATTTCCCCAATGCTAAAGAGATCGCTGAGGCCGATTTGAGCTTTTTGCGTATGCCGCAAAGCCGTAAAGAGACGTTGAAACGTTTCGCCGAGTTAATGGTGGTTGCTCCCGACGCTGACTTTTCTCAATGGTTGGCGGTGAAAGGGATTGGGCCTTGGACGGTGAACTACGCTGCGCTGAGAGGGTTATCTCAACCGGACTGTTTTCTTGATGGGGATTTAGTGGTGAAAAAATCACTACAACAATTTCCCTCCATCAATGCGACTGCCGTTGCCCCATTTGGTAGTTACGCAACTTTTCATTTATGGAGTCATGCAGGATGAAACGCTACACCATAATCGATAGCCCATTAGGGAAAATAACACTTCAGTCGAATCAGCTTGGCTTAACCGGAGTGTGGTTTGAAGTGAACACCACCTTACCGAGCGAGTTGGGTGAGCGTGATGATAGTGATGCACTATTGTTGACTGCGAAAACACAATTGGATGAGTATTTTCTTGGTATTCGAAATCAATTTGATTTGCCACTGGCTGCGGTTGGCACTCCGTTTCAAATGCAAATTTGGCAGGCGCTAACCACGATCCCATTTGGTGAAACTTGGAGCTATCAGGATTTGGCAAATGCGATTGGCAATCCAAAAGCCGTACGTGCAGTGGGGCTCGCTAATGGTAAAAATCCGATTTCGGTGATTGTGCCATGTCATCGTGTGATTGGTAAAAACGGGAAGTTGACCGGCTATGCAGGCGGTGTTGAGCGAAAAGCGGCACTGCTCAAGTTGGAGCAGGGCTAGTAGTCCAGTGAAATTGGCTGGTTATGATTTTGGGTGAGTGGGTGGTATCGGATAATTGGCAGGATCGAACAGTGGCTTTTTAGGGCTAAAATAGTCGCAAGCCTGACGTGTTGCTAGTGTGGGTTGTTCCCATGCGCCACACAGATCTTTTCGGTTGTCGCGAGTTCGGGTGAATTGGCGACACTGTCCGCATTTAAACATGATTGATTCCTTTCAATCGAGATAAATTTAAGTGCAGACAGTGTAAAACCAGTACGAGTTCTAGCCTTTGATCTCAGTGACTATTTTCGATGAAATCAACCGACTATTTATTCTCTTTGGCTTCGCGTTTGTGTTTAGGCACGTAGTTTAGAATCGAAATTGGTAGCGGTTTATTTGGCACAAAGCCTTCAATTTCACGACGTTCAAGCAGATGGCCTAAACGGCTTTCAATCATACATAGGTTTTTAAAATTATCGCGTGATACAAATGAGATCGCTTCACCACTCGCATCCGCACGGCCAGTACGGCCAATACGGTGCACGTATTCATCTGCAGGGAATGGCAAGTCGTAGTTGATGACTCGCGTTAAGCCTTCAATATCGATACCACGAGCACCGACACCTGTTGCGATCATGTACTTAATTTTGCCTGCTTTGAAATCTTGCAGTAGCTGTGAACGTACCGCTTGGCTGCGACCACTGTGGAATGCTTCCGCTTCGATACCGCGCTTTTCCAGTTGCTGCGCTAATTTAGCCGCCCCGTGTTTAGTTTCGATGAAGATCAGCGTTTGATCCCAATCATTCTCTTTAATTAGGTGGCTAAGTAGCGCTGATTTTTTGTCTTTATCAACTGCAATCAACCATTGCTCAATGCTTTTCTTTGACGCTTGGTTAGCGGCGATTGAAATTTCAAACGGGTTGTAAACGGCGGTCTTGGCGAGTTCACGAACTTTGTTTGACAAGGTTGCCGAGAACAGTAGGTGCTGAATGTCGGTCGGTAAACGGTCAAGGATCTTGTTGATGTCTTCGATAAAGCCCATGTCTAACATACGGTCTGCTTCATCAAGAACCAAAACCTCAACTTCATCAAAATGGACCGCGTGTTGACCATAGAGATCAAGTAGGCGACCTGGTGTCGCAACCAGAACATCGACCCCTTCGATCAACGCTTGTTTTTGTAATTTTTCATCCACGCCACCGTACATTGCCAGCGAGGTAAGTGGAAGGTTTTGGCCGTAATCACGGACTTTCTCTTCCACTTGGCAAGCAAGCTCACGAGTTGGTGTTAGAATCAGTGCGCGGATGCGTTTTTTACGCTGAGTTTCGCCTTTGCTCAGTTTTTCCAAGATAGGCAATACGAAGCCGGCTGTTTTACCGGTACCGGTTTGCGCTGCGGCAAGTAGGTCTTGGCCTTTTAAAATCTCAGGAATCGCTTTGATTTGAATCGATGTTGGCTTGTTATAGCCAAGCTTCGTTAGTGCGTCTGTGATTGGTTGGCTTAAACCAAGTTTTGAGAATGGCATGATTGAACTCTGCATCAAAAAGGTGGAAAGGGGCTTGTGCCCCTTATTAACGGGCCGAGTTTAGCATGAAGCTTCACGAGATGTTACGAGATATATGACGTAACAGTCGATCGAAGTTTAAGCGTAGTGAGTGCCGAGCTTACTCAAAACATATTCTCGTTGGATTTTATCTCTTTCATTGCTTTGTCTTTATCGTGCTTGTGTTCGTCGATTTTCTTTTGCATTTCATCGCACTTATCATGTGCCTTGTCGTCTGAACACCTTATTTCTTTCTCCATGTTTGCAGCTTTCTCTTTCATCTTGCCTTCATGTTTGCTCATTGTATCGGACATGGCTTTATCACCTTTGTCCTTCATTTGTTGTTTGGATGCTTCAAGGCTCATGTCGCTAGTCTCACCATGGTGAGAAGCTAGAGTCGTGGGAGTGAAAAATAGCGCAGTAATAAGAGCAACGAGCGTAGGAGTATGAGTCATAGCAGGCCTCTTCGTGTTGAAATATGTCGATGGTTGTTAAGTGAAGTAGATTCAAAAATCTCTTATTGAGTATTGTCTAAATTGGCGGTTTTTCCCTTGTTAGCGGAAGAATAGTAGAAGTTAGCCAGTTAGTTAGTACTAACTGGCTAATTTTATTGAGCTTTACTAAGGTGAGTTCGAACTGAGGTTTTGCAAGGCAGCGGCTTAGAATAGTGTGCTGTTCATCCACAAGTGGGTCATGATACTTGCGGCGTAGCCAAGGGCGATAACGGGCATCCATTTGAGATGACCAAAGAAGGTATATTTACCATGTGCTGCCCCCATTAATGCCACGCCCGCAGCTGAACCGATGGAAAGCAAACTACCACCGACACCTGCGGTCAAAGTGACCAATAACCAGTTCCCCATCGACATTGCCGGCTCCATGGTGAGCACCGCAAACATGACCGGAATGTTATCGACGATAGCCGACAGGATTCCCACCATCACATTGGCCCAAATTGGGTTCCATTCGAGGTACATCACTTCAGAGACTAAGTTGAGATAGCCGATTAAACTCAAACCACCCACGCACATCACCACCCCATAGAAAAACAGCAGTGTGTCCCACTCTGCATGGGAGACTCGGCGAAATACATCAAAGGGTACTACCGACCCTAAGCGTTTTAAGGCGTAATCATCTCGATTGGCAATCGCCATTAAGGCTTTGCGTTTCAATGAACGAGCGAGGGTGCGGCGTAAGAAAAATCCAAAGAACTGCAAATATGCTAACCCCATCATCATGCCGATGACAGGTGGGAAGTGCAGCACAGCATGGAAAGCAACAGCGGTGGCAATGGTTAAAATGAACAAGCCAACAATTCGGCGAGCGCCACGTTTTAACTCTACATGCACATGAGCCACATCCGGTTTGGTTTGCGGAATGAAACGCGACATGATCAGGGCGGGGATAAGATAGCTCACTACGGATGGGACAAAGAGTGGCATAAATTCGGAAAAAGAGACGTGGCCGGCTTGCCAGACCATTAAGGTGGTAATGTCACCAAAAGGACTGAATGCACCGCCAGCGTTCGCGGCCACAACAATGTTAATGCAGGCTAAATTGATAAAGCGTGTGTTATCACCGCCGACTTTCATCACCACTGCACACATCAGTAATGCAGTGGTTAGGTTGTCGGCGATGGGGGAAATGAAAAAGGCCAAAATACCGGTCAGCCAAAATAGCGTACGAAAATCAAATCCTTTACCGACCATCCAAGCTTGCAACGCGTCAAACAGTTTGCGCTCTTCCATTGCATTGATGTAGGTCATCGCCACCAGTAAGAACAGCAGCAATTCAGCATACTCAAGCAAGTTATGTTCAAGTGCGGCTTTAGCGACCTCGATTTGGTCGTGCTGTGAATAAACATAACCTAACATCGCCCAAATCAAACCTGCAGCCAACAAGACGGGTTTGGATTTGCGCAGTTGTAGATACTCTTCGAGCATTACCAAAGCGTAGGCAATGGTAAAAATGAGCAGGGCAATATAGCCAATACCTGACTGAGTTAGGGCGAGGGGTTCGGCATCGCTGCCGGAGGCAAAAACACGGCTCGATACGAGCAGTAAGGGGATAAAGATAAGCCACAAGCTTTTCATTACTCAACTCCTTGAGAATTCGATAGGTAGACACTTCCTTGCGCTCGAATCAAAGATTATTGATGCAGTCTCACTGCTTGCTGCATAAGCAATATCTATAGATGTACAGAATCAGTGTTATCCGTTGGCAATGGTGAAATGAAAAAAGTATGGCCAAAGGTAAGCACTTATCGTTCTGTCAGTTACATAGTTATTACGTTATTTGAATCATTATAGAGGGGCGATTTAGCGGCCTCGGCGCGAAAATAAACAACACCTTATACTAGAAAATTTTACAGACATTGTCTGTGAGATAGGTGGGATAAGGCCATTGGCAGTAAAATATTTAATAGATAGCAGCAATTTTATGAATATAAATGATATGCATTGTTATGATTCATCGTCACGCAAATACCCTATTTATGCGTGATATCACAAAATATGACACTAAATTGCAGTTTGTAAACAGAACGAATGAGGCATTGATACGGATCAGATTTCTAGCACAGCAATTACCCCAAAATCGCGAGGTCTGTTCCTAAAAATTTTTGAGGTGTAAAAATGTCCACTCCCAATATAGATCGCAAGGTGACATGGGGATGCTATGTCGCACTAGCTTTCGCTGTTGTATTTTTCTCAGGTGCTATGCAGTCAAACGAATGGTACGGTGTTTTCGACTTTACTACGCTGAACGGCGCATTCGGTAGCGTGGCATACGGCGTGCAAGAAACGGCTGATGGCGTGCAAGCGACCATGACATCATTTCGTGGTAAAGGCGGCAGCGGTGCTCGTGATGGTTTCATCTTCGCATTAACGCTAATCCCAACGGTTATGTTTGCATTAGGTGTCATCAATGTACTTGAGCATTACGGTGCACTAGATGCAGCTCGTAAACTGCTTACTCCTCTACTTCGTCCTCTTATGGGCATTCCTGGTAGTTCGGGCCTAGCGCTAATTGCATCACTACAAAGTACTGATGCGGGTGCGGCAATGACACGTCAACTAAAAGACGAAGGTCGTTTAACTAAGCGTGAAACTGACGTATTTACTATGTTCCAGTTCACCGCAGGTGCGGCGATCGTTAACTTCTTCTCATCAGGTGCTGTGTTATTCACGCTCACTCTAGCAGATGGCTCTATGGCAGTAACATCTTCAATTGGTCTTGCTGTTGCTGTGATGTTTGTATTCAAGTTTGTGGGCGCTAACTTGTTCCGCATTTACCTAAACATCACAGAAGGCAAAGAAGATAAGAACGAAGAAGCACGTCTACAAGAGGAGAAAGCATAATGAGCGAAGTTAAAGCTAAAAAACCAATGGTTACCGATATTTTTGTTGAAGGTGCTAAGAAAGGTTGGGTTATTGCAACCACTTCTACTGTACCAAACGTGTTGATGGCTTTCGTTATCATTAAAGCGCTACAAATTACCGGTGCTTTGGATCTAATGGGTACGGTTTTCTCTCCGATCATGGCGATCTTTGGTCTTCCTGGTGAAGCAGCTGCTGTTCTAATTGGTGCGTGGATGTCGATGGGCGGCGCTGTGGGCGTAGTAATCACTCTATTTGACCAAGGTATCCTAAACGGTGCACACATTGCGATTCTAGCTCCGGCTATCTACCTAATGGGTTCACAAGTTCAGTACATGGGCCGCATCATGGGTCCTATCGGTACAGAAGGTCGTTACATCCCAGTTATGATTGCTATCTCTGTGCTAAACGCATTTGGCGCAATGCTAGTAATGAATCTTTTTGTGTAAGGATTGATTATGAATTTTTCTCTGAATGAATACCTAGAAGAGCTTCGCCCGCTAATTGATGTGGACTGTGGTACTTATACTGTTGAAGGCATCGAATTTATTGCTACTCAGTTTGAAGCAAAATTTGCTGAAATGACGGGTTGGAGCGTAAAACGTGTTGATTGTGGTAAAGCTGGCCTTGGTCTAGAAATCCGCAACAAGCCGGAAGCAGACGTTATCGATGTGATGATGATTGGTCACATGGATACGGTTTTCCCTGTAGGTACAGCGGCGGCTCGCCCAATGACGAACGATGCTGAAAAAGCGTACGGCCCTGGCGTTTCAGATATGAAATCTGGCCTGCTAAACATCGTTTATGCAATGCGCAATCTAGACCAAGCGGTATTAGACAAACTGTCTATCTGCATCTGTATGAACCCAGATGAAGAGACCGGCTCACTGGATTCAGTTGAGTGGATTCAATCTGTTGCTAAAGATGCGAAAAACGTACTGGTTGCGGAAGCGGCACGTGCGGATGGTGGTTTGGTAAAAGCGCGTAAAGGCATGGCAGGTTACAAGATCACCTTTAAAGGTGTTGCAGCGCATGCGGGTAACGAACCTGAAAATGGCCGTAGTGCAATCACTGAGATGGCAAACTGGATTCTTGCTATCAATGCGATGACTAACTTTGAGTCAGGCACAACGTTAAACGTTGGTGTGGTATCGGGTGGTGCTGGCGCGAACATCGTTCCTGAGCATGCCCAAGCCGTGATTGATGTTCGTTTCTGGAGTAACGAAGAGTACGACGACGTTGATACTAAGCTACGTGCAATGCTAGATACGCCATATGTAGATGGTGTCTCTATCACAATGGAACGTGAGTCTTACAAGCCATCAATGGTGGCAAGCCCACTAACTGAAGCGCTAATGGCATTGGTAGAAGAATCTGCAGACGAGCTTGCAATTGCAATCAACTGGAAAGAAGTTGGCGGCGGTTCAGATGCCAACAACACTGCGATCCTTGGTGTTCCAACGCTAGATGGCTTCGGCCCTGTAGGCGCAGGCTTCCACAGCGATCAAGAATACTTGTTGTTGGAATCTATCGAGCCTCGTATCCGCATGTTGATGCGTGTACTTGAGAAGTTAGCAAAATAATTTAGTCATAGCCGTTCCCTTTAATTCAATCCCTCAACTTCGGTTGAGGGATTTTTTTTATCATTAATCTGGCGTTCATCTAACAGCAGGTACACTGTGGCTAATATGGCCAATGTTATAATGATTGTTATTTAGTAGGAGGTAACAATGAACTCCACCATAGAGCCACTCAATGACGGTATCGGTACACAGATAAACATCAATAAAGAATCGGTACAGGCAAAGCCCAACGCTCGGCAGGCGACTCCTGATGAACGAACGTTTTGGCGTAAAGTGAAAGGATCGGCAAAAAAGTTGGGAGAAGAGATTGCGGTGACAGGGATTAAATCATGGCTAGCAATGACGGATTCTCAAACTTCGGTACGCCATAAGGCGATACTCGGCGGCGCTCTGGCTTACTTTGTCTTGCCGACGGATATGGTGCCTGATGTACTGGCTGGTGTTGGTTTTACGGATGATATGGCCGCAATGACACTGGCAGCCAACTCAGTGGGTACGGCGATTACTGACCAACATGAACAAGCGGCGCGTGATAAGTGGCATTCGTTGCATGAACCGTCAGTCAAAGCTGAATAGTGCGGCGTTAAAATGAAAATCCACCTTAGAGTAAGGTGGATTTTTTTGTTGGGGCATCGCCATGTGCGATAACCATGTTCTGTGACGAGTCGTTTTTAACGCACCGCTCTTTAGCGCGTGGTTGTTTTACGCTTCTCGTTTGGCGAGGTGGACTTCTTCTTCTGAAGCACCCGCTAACGGGTCATTAAAACGTTCTTCGTTCAATGCACCTTCCGATTTTGCGACGATGATGGTTACTGCGCTATCTCCGGTAATATTCACGGCGGTACGGATCATATCCAGCAGACGGTCAACACCCATAATCAGTGCAATACCCTCCAGAGGCAGACCTACTTGGTTCAATACCATCGCCAGCATCACCAGACCGACCCCCGGAACACCTGCGGTGCCCACCGATGCCAATGTCGCCGTTAGAATCACCATTAGGTAATCGGTCATGGTCAGATCGATATTAAACGCTTGGGCGATAAATGCGGTTGCGACACCTTGCATGATTGCCGTGCCATCCATGTTGACGGTGGCGCCGAGTGGAATGGTAAACGACGATACGCGGTTATCCACACCCATGCGATGTTTCGCGGTTTCCATTGTCACCGGAATAGTTGCGTTCGATGATGCCGTTGAGAAGGCAAACATGATGGCATCTTCCATTTTACGTAGGAAGGTGATCGGACTAAGGCCGGTAAAGCTCTTTAGCATCACACTGTAAGTGACCAAACCATGTAGCAGTAGGGTGCCTGCCAGTACTAGGAAGTACTCAGCGAGGTTAACAATGGCGCTGAGACCGATATCGGTAAAGAGCTTGGCCATGAGGAAGAACACACCAAAGGGTGCAAGGTTCATCAAGATCGCAACCAGCTTCATGATCACTTCGTTGAGATCATTAAAGAATGCGGCAATACGCTCACCGGGTTTACCTGCAGCGCTAATCGCAATACCAAATAATACGGCAAAGACGATGACTTGTAGGGTTTTGCCTTCTGCCATGGCACTGATTGGATTGGTAGGGAACATATCGATGATAACCTGACCAAGCGATGGCGCATCGGCAGACTTAAACGTACCAACGGCGGTCAGGTCTGCACCAGCACCCGGTTGGAATAGCGAACCCATCGTCAAGGCAAGCGTAATGGCTATCGCGGTAGTGGCGATGTAGAAAGCGAGGGTTTTGCCACCCATGCGGCCAAGAGTCGAAAGATCTTTAAGAGAACTGGTACCGCAAACAAGCGATACAAACACCAGCGGGACCACGAGCATTTTCAAACTGGCGACAAAAATTTGTCCGCCGACTTCAAATAATCCGTTTACGATGTACTCGTCGATAAATCCATTATCAGCAAATAGGGCGCGAATGGCGAAGCCCGTCAAGATACCCGCAACCATGCCTAGAATCACGCGGCCGGTTAGGGACATCGGTTTCTTGGTATTCATTTAGAACACTCCTTATCGTTATTTCCCCTCCAATGGGGAGGTGCGGGAGGTTAGCAGTGGAGTTGGTAAATTAAAAAGCAAAAAGGTTGGTTTAGGGTTGCAGATGTGATCTTTATCACTATAAAAGTGTGATAATTAACAAAAATCGATCGATTTATAAATACAAAACTATCAAATTAAACTTTAAAGTAGCAAAAATTGTTCACCAAAAAGTAAAAATGCGCCGTTAAATGCCAGAAAAAGTAACGTAACCTTGCTAAGTTTATGAAATTACTCCCTTGTTACAGCTTTATTGCCAATGAATACTATCGTCCTATGCAGAGCTGAATGGGCACTGATTGGAGCCAACAACCGTGAGACAAATCGCTATCGAACCGTTACAATTTAGCCAAATAAAAAAAGTGGAATGACTATGAAAATCTGGGTTGATGCCGACGCGTGTCCGGTCGTGATTAAAGAGGTATTGTTTCGTGCTGCGCAACGTACCGGAGTTGAAATCACTTTTGTAGCGAATCAGTATATTCGTACGCCAGCGGCAGCAAACATCACCAGCTTGCAAGTAGAGGCAGGCTTCGATGTCGCGGATAACGAAATTGTGAAACGCACAGAAGCAGGGGATTTAATCATTACCGGTGATATTCCGTTGGCTGATGAAGTGATTACTAAAGGAGGGCATGCCCTCAGTTCTCGTGGTGAGCTGTTTACAAAAGACAACATTAAGTCGCGTTTAAATATACGTGATTTTATGGAAACCATGCGCAGTAGTGGTATTCAAAGTGGCGGTCCAGCGCCAATGAGCCAAGCGGATCGTCAGCAGTTTGCCAACCAACTCGATAAGTGGTTGGTGCAATGGCAGCGAGCACAAAAATAACCCTAGAAGCAATCAATAAAGTGTGGTCATGAATATAAGTCTTATACCCCGCTATGTGGCTGGAGATAAGACTTATTAGCTCATTCATTACTTGCCAGCTATTTCAATCCTAAGTAATTTTTATACCTTTCTTTTACCTACCTTGTTAAGTGCACCTCTAGGCTGCTCATCTGTAAATCGTCATTCCGGTGCTACAAATTTGGGGCTTGGTCTCATTTTTTAACTTACTCGCTGATTCGAACGTTATCTATTTGTATTGTGGTGAAAAAATAAAAATTAGAATATTTTTTAAGCAATGTGGCATTTTGTAATTTGCGATTCCAAGGAGTGAAAGAGTGGAAAACAAATGGGAAGAATTTGCCAGAAATTTTGAGGCGAGCAACAACTACGTGGTTGGCCTAAAAGAGATCCAAACGATCAAAACACGCTTGCGTCAGCACCATGATTTAGGCGCGGTATTAGAGCTCGGCTGTGGTAATGGAACCTATACTGAAAGTCTTATCGACGCCAGTGATAGCATCGTTGCCACTGACTTATCTTTGCCAATGCTTGAAGTGAGTAAAATTCGCTTTGAGCACCAAGCTAAAGTGATTGTCGAGCAAGCTGATTGCTTTGCGCTGCGCTATAAAGATCAATCCTTTGATACCGTCTTTATGGCCAACTTACTTCATGTTATCCCCAATCCAGTGCATGCGCTGCAAGAGTGTATGCGGGTACTCAAACCTGGTGGCAGAATTATCCTCATAAGTTTTACTCTGCACGGCATGACCTTTTGCAATAAATGGGCACTGAAATATCGATATTTACGTAAATATGGCATCAAGTCAGCGAATAATACTGTGATGACCCCTGTTCTGGCTCATGAACTTGCGGCGACTGCTGGCTTCCAAAATGTCATCACGGACTTATTAGGCAAACGAGTGAAAGCGGTATACCTGCTTGCGGAAAAACCGGATGAGTAGCGCTGCTGGACATCGATAAGCTTATTGATGTTCTGTTTTATTTTCTGATCTTAGTTTTTTTGATCGTTAACCCGTCACGAATATTGAGTGCCATTAAGGTTAAATTTATCGAACCAGCAATCAATTCTATTCCCTGTATAAGGTAAAAATGTTGATTAAATAGTCCTTGGCTCGCCAATACGTTGAGGTAAATTGCGCACGGTAGCAAGATGAGCAAGCCATTAACGGCAATAATCGGCATGCGCTTCTTTTTACGACCAATTGGGCCGACACCACTTTCAACCTTTTGTGCCATTTTCGATCCAGTGATCCCTGTCATAGCCATTAGTGGGATCAACCCCCAGACCGCCCAAGAAATGTAATATTTGACGCTCGCCACGGTAGCATGATCGGCAAAAAGTTCGCTAATTAAAGAACTGCTGAAAAAACTGGCGATCATAATAAAGGCTAAAACTGCGCAGGTTTTGTGTAGTGTAACCAATGATTGTTTCATCGATAGGTCCTCTCATCTTGTTAGATGGTGTTGCGTTATTGGCGTAGTACTATGAGTGTAATGTGATTCTGCGTTTGCATTTACCAACGAGAGCGATAGGTGCGATGACAAGCTCTACATGTCTGTTGCGCAGCTTCAATACCTTGCTCAGCAAGATCCACATTGTGCTCTTTTGTTGCTCTGTAGAGCGTTTCAAAGCCTTGATCCATTTGCTGCATCAATTGATTAAATTCGTTTGGTTGTTGCCAAATCTTGTCACTCGCTTTACTACCTTCTTGGCTCCCTTGGGGAAAGCTGTGCTGCAAGCTCTCACTCATTTCTTGTAGTTGTATTGCGCTAATCTCAACCGTTAGCCAGTCCGTTTCAAGGCTATCTAAATGTTCAGACGCTTCTTTAAGCTGTTGTTCGATATGAGTAAACGCTTCTTGACGATCTTTTATCAGTTGGGAATTGTTACTTGCTAGAGCAATACAAGGGGTCATTAGTGCGATGAGTATTAGTTGGATTTTCATGATCTCATTCTCGTGATTCAGTGAAGTTGTTAACAGGGAGGCATTTAATTTACACAACAATAGTTGCGCTTGCAACTATTGTTGTGTAAATTAAATGCCATTGCAGCTTGGGTGCAAATTGAGCGGGCAACTAAGTATCTGAATAGAAGAGTAATTGAGGTTTAATATGAAAGTTTGGGATTTAGCAACACGCCTATATCACTGGTTACAAGCACTGCTGTTTATCGCTTTACTCGTGAGTGGTAACTCTGGCAATGGTCCGCATGTACAGTTGGGGCTTGCACTGTTAACGCTAATTTTATGGCGATTGATTTGGGGTTTTGTCGGCAGTGAAACCAGCCGTTTCCGCTACTTTGTCTCTTCGCCGATCACCAGTTTAAAATACGCCGCTGGCCGAGTTACCGCGAAAGTGGGGCATAATCCACTCGGTGCATGGATGGTACTTAGCCTACTCTCAGCCTTATTAATTCAATGTCTCTCTGGTTTAGCCCTTGCGGGTTTATTGGATGGGCTTCCACTGGCTCACCTATGGTTAACGGATACTATTTTTGAGTTATTGGCGCAGGCACATGTGATGCTAGCGGATATTTTACCCGTACTGGTCGGTGTGCATCTTGCGGCGATTTTAATCTATAAATTGCGTGGCAAAGGATTAGTAAAGGCGATGATTACCGGAGTACAAAGCCATGTTGAAGCTGTTCAGCCAGTGGCTTTTGTCTCGCAAGGTTATGCATTTTTGATGCTAGTTGTCGCGACATTGGTTACCATGGCAATAATTGCTTTATCAATGATTTAAACAACGGTCTGAACAATGAGTGATAATTTTGATAGACAGTCGAGCTTTGGTTGGATGATCAACGTGGTGGCTGGCAAAGCGGAAAAAATGTTTGATGCGGAGCTAAAAAAACATGGTTTAAGTGTCGCACTATGGCCAACCATGATGTGTCTGTGGGAAGAGGAAGGGGTGACTCAGCGAGACATCGCTGCGAAATCCAAAGTGGAAAACTCCACCACCACTCGTACACTCGATAAGCTAGAAAATCTCGGTTTGGTTGAGCGTCGAGCCGATCCACATAGCCGCCGCTCATATCGTATCTACTTAACAGAACAAGGCCGGTCTTTGAAAGAACAATTATTGCCGATTCCAGTGGTGGTAAATCAGACGATGTTGAGTAGTTTAAATGATAAAGAGCAACAGCAAATGATCGCTCTATTACAAAAAATGGTTGCGGCGGTGTAGTTATCGTGGTCAATCAGAGTGACTTATTAAGGTGATAATTAAGTAAACCACAAGGTTTACTTTTTGTGCGGTAATAGTATGATGCGCGCTAATTATTTTGCTGATGTGCCATAACTTTGATTAAACGTAGCTTACTGACCACTTTATTGACCTCGCTGTTTTCCTTTTCTGCGCAGGCTGAATCTTTTTCGCTGCCTATTTGGAAGGATAAGGCAGAAGCGTTGGGTTATGAACTGCCAAAAGCAGTGGGTGTTAGTCTGAGTTATATGACGTTAGAGCAAGATATCAACGTTAATTCGATTGCCCTAAGTGGTCTAAATTTGCCAGATCGAATTGGGTTAGACATGAAGGCTAATGGTGGTATGCAAAAAACGGATGTGATGAGCATTCGTGCTGATGCATGGCTATTTCCTTTTCTTAATGTCTATGCCATTGCCGGAATGCTTGAGGGCTACTCGCGCGCGAGTGTCGAATATAATGTCACGCTTGATATACCGTTTTTGGGCCCAATTAAGCACAAAGGTGATATCCCGAATTTCGAACTCGCTTTAGATGGCTATATGTACGGTATCGGTACGGTCATCGCGGGTGGTTATGGGAATGCATTTGCTCTCGTGGATCTGAGTTACACTCAAACTCGTCTTACGGTCATCGAAGGAGAAATTGACGCTATCGTGGTATCTCCTCGTATCGGCTATGATTTTACAAAACATGGTGTTCCTCTTCGATTATGGGCCGGCGCGATGTACCAAGATGTTGAACAGGTGCTAGAAGGTAAAGTTAAAGATATTGATATAGGAATCCCAGACGGCCTTGTGCCTGATGATGCTAGCTTCCGTGTAGAACAAAGCTTAGTCACCAAGTGGAATCCGCTGCTTGGGATGCAATATCAAGTGACAGACAGTTGGTACTTACTGGGTGAAGTGGGTTTAGGCGATCGTAAAAGTGCCTTCCTCTCGATCGACCATCGTTTCTAATCAATAAACATCGTAGAAATTGAATTTAAAAAGCCGCTTAAATTAATCGTTAAGCGGCTTTTTTCGTTTATATCATCGGATTTGGTCCTACCTCAGTGAGGGTTTTCATCGCGAGTTTTTCCATCATATGCAGATAGAATCGGCGTAATAAGCCATGTTTGCAATGTACGATAAGAACGCGGCATAGTTCCCCTTCGGTTGAGTAGCCAAACAGCACCTGCACGCCTTTTTGATTGAGATGTAAACCAATCACATTCTCGGCCTGCAAAGGATCCGGTTGGAACACCGCAGCTGGCGTCGCCTTGCTTAGCAGCTTTTTCCATAATTTGGGTTGAGCGAGTGCTTTCTCAACGGCAGCCGTGGTTCCTAGTAATAAATGTTTGCCCTTTAAACGTGTCTCAATGGATGGGACGAGTTGGTTCGCAGCCGGGTACCAATGTTGAGCCGCATCATGGCTAAGTTCAATCTCGCATAAGGCCAATCTTTTATTTTGTTGATAGCAATAGACTTGAGCAATATTGGTCGTAAGTCGATTACTTAAGTTTAAGGCACTGTTAACGTGACACGGTGCGACAATCGCCAAGCTTTCTCTATTGAGATTTACACTACCGATTGATTGCTTATCTAATTGGTTGGATTGGTAAAGATCAATGATCGGTTTAACACGTATTGGGCGGCTTTCCATTACGTGAAATGTTTTTGTCACAATAAGATTTTCGGCATCATCAAAGATATCAAAACGATAAACCCCCGGGATACATAAACTTTTATGCGACATGCTCCAGCCAATAAAGGCACTGCAATCGACTTCAATAGTGCTTTGCCATTCCGAGACATAGCCTTGCTGCTGAGCAATATAAGGATGGTGTAGGTGGATTGTTAATGCGACTTGTTGTGGGGACTCCTCTTCACCATCGTCATTATCGTCATTCGAAAAATATTCTAAACGAACACCAAAGGTTCGGTTGAGCTCAATTTCAACTAAGTGACTTTGCTGACGATGCTCAAGTTGCGCTATTGTCTTGAATTCGCTCTGCTCAATTTCCTCTTGTTGAGTGCCTTCCACCTCATCACCTTCATGACCGTCAACATAAATACCGTAATCCATAATTTCAATGCCAGGATTGGGTTTAGGTGCATAACGGCCGAGTTGAATCTCTGCAATGAGATCGCGAATATGGCGTGAACGATGATCGTGATAGTGGTTGATGATCGGTTCAAATTTGCCCTGTTGTGCTAACTTGATTAACGTTGCTTCTAAATCTTCCAGCGTGAGCTGATTTAGATGTTCAATTATATCGTCTTGTTGGGCGAAGTGTTTAAGAGTTATCAACCATTTATTTTTGACCATTAGGGTTAACAGATGACTCTGCTTAGCGCCCAACTGCAATGCTTGCTGACATAACCACAGTGCTTTGCTCTCTTGATTATCATCCTCTCGTTCGTTGTAGAGTTCGCTAAGCGCCAGTTGAGGAGTATGAGCGAATAAACTCATAATATTGGCTTGGCGCTCCGGTTGGATAAACCAGAATAGAGTCGCTAATTGAGCCTCACCATACTCACCTTTTAAAGTGGATACGTGTTCAGTTTGCAAAACGGAGGTCAACTGAGAAATTTCGGTTTCATCGGCTAGGCGATCTAAGCGTAGATAGTGGTTGAACAACTCAAAATGTTGCTGTTGTTCTAGAGTGAGTTCGTGAGCTTGTGAATTATGACGCGTGATGTAGCGTTTAAATTGCGCCAAAATCACCGTGATGATTTCTTGGTCAAAATAATGGAGGGTGAGCTGCGGAGCATATTTTTTCAGCTCGAGCATAAAGGTTTGTTTATGACGTGGCAGTATCAGAGCTAAAGCTTGCTCAATGGCGCCATTTTGTTCTTCAGATTGGGCAATATAGGCATCAAAGAGTGAAGCGAGCAGCGCTTGCTTATCCTCCCAGTATGAAAGGTCGTCGATGCGTCTTTCTATTATGATAGCTTGCTGAGTGACAGGTGATAGAACCTCAAGGCGAGAGGCTAACTGCTCATATTGAACTTGAGTTTCTAATGCTTCGTCGACATAGAATTTGGACAACAGGTAAGCGGTTTTTAGTGGCGCGATGAGCAACCAAAGATCGAGGAATCTACGACTGAATACATTGGTTGAATTTGGGGTTGTTGCCGTTAAATATCGCGCATAAACATCGGCACAGACCAGTAATTTCTGCCCACTTTTGTGGAAATGGGAGATAAATAAGTAGTAGGGCTGCACAGGGTTGACTTGATATTTGAAACTGTCGCATCGCTGATAAGCGGCAAGACTGGTGGTGGCAAGTTGTTGATCCTGATGTGTGCCATCAAGGTAGCTAACGATGGCAGTACGTTGTTGCTGACTGCTCGCTTTCTGCTCATCGGTTAACTCATCGTCGTATCCCGGGTGCTTATCGTAATGACTATAATGATCAATGGCAGCAAGAGCGGCGGCAGGCAAGTGGGCGGATAAAAACTCTGATACTTTACCAGTAAGCTGATCACAGAGACCTTGTTCTAGATCGAAATTGAGGATGACAGCACAAGCGGTCAACTGCACTTCAAGATGATAATGATCAGCAAAATCCGCCTGCATGATAAGTTCAAATACTTGCTCACGATGATCAGCAATTAAACGATAAACAGCGATCGCGTCACTATGGTCGACACTGCCGCTGTAGCTGGAAAAACTTTCCACATAGCGGTTAAAAAGAATGCGCCAATCACCATTAAAACGAGCGATGAAATCAGCATCGGTAAAGAACTGATATTCTTCCACCATCTTAGAAACAAAGTCAGGGTGAAAGGGGTGTTTGTCATTCCAACGATGAATGACATCTAACATGCGAAATAGCTTGAATCGGCCTTCAGCTTCGTTTGGTTCACCACTTTGATTTCGCATCGTCCAATCAGCGATCAGGTTATATAGAATATGTTCTAATTGGCTGGCTAGGCATTCATAAGGACCAGTGAAATACTGAATGTGGTGATTAATTTTAAAGTTGCCCGTTTTAGCTACCGTTTCTATATCACATGGTGTAATGGTATCGAGCACTTGTGGGTTTTCCCCACTAACGATGTAATGCCATAGCGCTTTACCGTTATCGACGCCTTCACATACGAAGGCTTTCCACTCTTCTTCACCGGTTCCCCAAGTGTAATATAGGTCTCCGAGTGGTTCTTCTTCAATCACTTTTGGTGCGACGATTGGGCGGCCTAAGTATTGCTCGATCTCTAGGGTAAGATCGGCTGCAACATCATCCGTCGGACTATCAATAAAGGTTTGGCTTAGTGTTTCTAAATTATTATCGCTGTCGCGATGCCAAGAGATGGGGGAAACGATAGATAGCATGATCCGTTCGATCGGTTTTTCGCAATATTCGCGTTCATTATTATTGGTCTGTAAAAAGTCTTGTTCGACAAAGCGCTCTTTTAATGCGGCTCTAAAGCGTTCAAATTCTAGTGGGTCTTCGCGGAATATTTGCAGCAACGAGGCAGAATGTTCACCTAGTGCGTGTTTTTGCTCATCATATGCAGTGTATTTCAAGTTGAACATTTGGGCTTGAGCGTTGGCATTATCACAGTAGCAAAACGCTTTGAGTGTATGCTCGTTGTAGCCTAAATGGCTTGCGACAACACCAAGTACTTCTTCTCCGTATGGAGCATGCTCTGTGTCCCAGTTAGGTACGATGTAACCTGCTAATAAATACGTGAGTCGAGGGTAATGCATCGCAATCATCAACAGAGCTTGAAGGCCGAAGACGTCCGCATCTGAAATCCACATATTGGAGGAGTTATTGATGCGACGTGAAGTTTGACACATCACTTTAGCTGTCGCCTCAATATCTGCCTCAAGTTGAGGATGTTGGCAAGCGAAGAGGAAAAAAACACTCTCCATCGGTAAGTAGCTTCGAGCTAGTGATAGCTCAGGTTGAATATCTTTATCGTCATGACCAGCATAGCGCATCAATAACGTGACTAGCGGTTTATCGAATAGCTCACCTAATACATCGCTACTGCCTGTTTCTAAGCAAAAACGAATACGACAATAAAAATCGTCAAAGGCCTCTTCCTGTTCGAGAAAATGGCGGTAGACGGTGAGGCCTGCTCGCAGTGAATCAATCGATTGAGGGTTAAAAGTTACCTTGAAAGGGGAGACGGTGATTGCTGTTGGAGTTTCAAGTTCAGAAGTGTTAGAGACAGACATAGTTAAGCATACTTACGGCAAATGCATATAGATGTTTAGCATAAAACGAGATCTTAACTATGTCATTGAAAATAAATGGCTAAAGCTCATTGTGTGAGCTTAGGCTTATTGCCGGTCGCCTTAATCGCGTAAGCGACCTCGGAGTGATTTGGTTTGGCTTTTAATGCCTTTAGCTTTGAGACGACGCTCTTTTGAGCCTCGAGTTGGTTTGGTGGCTCGACGATGCTTTTGCACCACCGTCGCTGCGCGGATCAATTCTGCTAATCGGTTAAGCGCATCTTCTTTATTTTGCTCTTGGGTGCGAAATTGCTGAGCCTTAATAGTGATCACGCCATCTTTAGAAATGCGTGAATCCTTAAGTGCCAGCAAGCGCTCTTTATAGAAAGCAGGTAAAGAAGAGTGGTTGATATCAAACTGTAAGTGAATGGCAGAAGATACTTTATTGACGTTTTGACCACCCGCACCTTGGGCACGGATGGCGGTCATTTGTATTTCCCAAGCTTGTAGTGTGACAGTGTTGGATATTGTTAACATAATTCTCCGCCGCGAGATGGCGGCGTGGTGGTATGGATATTAAGTGCGAATCTTTAATTCATTAGCGGTTACTGTAGCATAGCGGCGGTTTGATCACCCATAGCAATCAGTTTATCAAGAATTCGTTCACCATCGGCTCGCAGGCCATTGTGTTCATATTCATTGGTGATCCATGCACTAGCATTACCCAGAAGGGCTAAGGTTTCACGGCTATAGTCCATTTCAACAAACATATCATCCGCGTACACCGCGCAGCTCACTGGCACGGTATTGTTTGCCAGTTGTTTAGCGTCATACAGCGCAGGCCAATCATTTTTTACGGCTAATAATTCTGCCGCGTGTTGCAGTGGTTTGAGATTGGCGTATTGCTCAAACATCCATGGGAATACCATTTCACCAGTAAAGTAGAACGGTTGGCCTTTTTGGTAATTAAATTGGCTCAATTCACTACGTACGCGCTGGGCACTCCAATTTGACGCTTCACCTTGGCAGTAGATCGATTCATGCAAAATGGCGTAGATGGGATTGGTTTGAAAGCCTTGTTCTGTGAGCATGGCATTAAGAAATTCGTAGCGCAGTTGTGGTTGGCCATTGATTTCGACAAAGGCATTTTCGAGCTGGTAATAAGTGGCAATGAAACTGTCGCTCATGCCAAAGTTAATGCCAATTAGTTGGAATTGTTCTACGGTAAAACACTGTCCATTGGGCAGGTACTCGTCATGATCGAGCAAATGATTGGCAATCGTCTGGCACATCGCTTGCGCTTGTGGGAATTGACGAAAGAAGGCCTGGTTCTTATCCATGGTGCGCTTAAATGTCGCGCGGTAAACATCATCTGCCGGACGTGAAATTGAAGGTACGCCGCCCGTGATGTAGCTACGTAATAGGCTGTGTGGAAACAGCGACAGGTACGTCAATGAACAAAAACCACCAAAGCTTTGACCGAGAATCGCCCACTGTTTGACACCAAATTGTTGACGAATAGTCTCGGCATCGCGAACGATGTTATCTGCACGAAAATGGCTTAGGTACTCCGCTTGCTGCTCGGGCGTGAATGACGCAAGGGTTTGGTGCGATATTACTGAGCTATTGCCGGTGCCACGTTGGTCAAGCAGTAACACGCGATAAGTTTGTAATGCACGTTTCAACCAACCGCCGTGACCATTAGGACGTTGTGCTGGAAAGCCTGGGCCTCCTTGAAAATAAACCAGCCAAGGTTTATCACTCAACTCATCACCGACTAAGCGCACTTCACGAGCGAAAAGGGTCAGTTGACCTTGTGCTACGTCGTTGTAGTTGAGTGGTACAGTAAAGTAATGCGGTAGGTAGTGAACACCCTGCTGGATAAAAGCTTGTGCATGTAACATTGAAACGATTCCTAATGTGGCCTTACAGCGGTTCGAGCGTTTATTTTACCATCGACTTGCTGACTTGTTTATCCCTAAGCGAACAGTGCAAATCGTTTGGCTTTATAAGGCAAAAGGCGCAGATGAAAGGGAACTTGATTAAAAAGAGCATTCCCTTGGGAATGCTCAGTGTTGGTCAGATGATGATGCCTTTGTATGCACACAAGATTAATGGTACATCCGTCTCACGATGAAGGCGTCTGTTGGTAGTGAAAGCATCGATTCCTTATCTTCCATATAACGGCGTTCAAACGATGTCATTCGGTAACCGACGGGAGCAACGTCGATAATTTGTTTGACCAGTTTTTGTACCTCTGGATCTGAGATTGATACCGCTTGTTCTAGTTGCTTGTGCAATTGAGGAACCAGTTGTTCGTATCGAGCAATTCTTAATCTCGATATCCAATTGTGCGCCTGCTTGAGTTAGTAGCGTAATAAATACCCGCTTAAAAAATAGCGAATGGTCTATATTTTAAACTGTTAATAACTCTGTTGGTGATGAGACAAGAGGTGAAGATGAATGACATAACAGGCTATTCTCAGGCGATCGTTGCGAAGCGAACCGACTGGACCAAGGAAATATTCAGTCTTCGCTTAAGTGGCGCCAATCTCTCTTTTAAAGCGGGGCAATTCACCAAATTGGCATTACTCGATGATGAAGGTAATACTATCTCCCGGGCTTACTCGCTGGTTAATGCGCCTCTGACGAGCAGTGATATGTTGGAGTTTTTGATTATTGCTGATCCTAATGGACAACTGAGTCCGCGCTTACATCAACTCAAAGAAGGGCAAGAGATTTTTGTTGGTCAGAGAGCCAATGGTGACTTAACGTTTGAGTCGATTCCAAAGCAAAGTGATACGTTATGGTTACTTTCTACTGGAACCGGCATTGGGCCTTTTCTTGCTTTGCTTGATGATCTCAATTTTAGGCCTAGTAACCGGCGAATCGTACTGGTTCATGCTGTTCGACACCAATCCGACCTCGTGTACCGTTACCTGATTAATCAGTTAGTTGAACAGTATCAAGGACGACTGATTTACCAGCCTGTCGTGTCGAGAGAACAAGTGCCAGAGGCGCTACATGGTCGCATCCCAGCTCTCATTGAGAGTGGTGAATTGATGCAAGCAACCGACGCCGAATTTCATGCCGAACAAAGCTTTGTTATGTTATGTGGCAATCCCGAAATGATCAAAAGTACCATATCTACCTTAACCGAGAAGGGGCTTACTAAGCATCGTACAGCTCAAGCAGGTAATATTATCTACGAGCGTTATTGGTGACATCGTACTGATGACGAAACGCAGTGTTTAAGTGAGTAAGGGCGAGCGAGTCACGCCACGCCAGCCCTTTTGTTGTCGGTGATAATGTTGTCGGTGATAATACTCGACGGCTACGATGAGTTAGGATGATAAATTGCCGATACCAGCAGTCATTTACGGCGCTTGATCAAGTTGCCAAAAATCAAGGATATGGACCGTTTCTTTGCATCGACCTTTTAAAATTTGGTAGCTTGGTTCATAGGTTTTGCCAAGATAGGTAGTGCGAATGAGATCGCCAGTATTCACATCGACCTGAGTGATAACTCGACCTTTAAAGTTTTGAAAAAGAACAAATTGATCACTGCGGTACACCATTTGCTCTGGATAGAATAAAAAGGTATCGGCGGTTTCTAGTAGTTCACATTTTAAAGGTAAAGAGTTGGGCCCGGTGGCTGAGGCTGGAGTGGTTAGCAGCAGTACTGCGAAAATAATGCTATTCATCATACGCTCCTCGAAGGCTGCCTAAATGCTGATTTAAGTATAGGAGGCGGATAAGTAATAGGTGCAAAACTTTGTATCAAATTTAAGAAAGCCATCTGATCCGGTGTGTGATTCAGGTGACATAAAGGCTTTTGGGTGATTTTCATCTGGTGAGAATCGCAGGAATTAACCTGTCGTGTTGTTGTTTCTTTCCACGTTACTCTGAACGTTAAAGGATGAAAATAATGGCAGCAAAATGAATTTGATCGTTAATGTACATAAAGGTGTGCGCAAAGTTGGCTTTGAGATGGCAACGCGTCAAGCGTGGAAATGTGGTGTAAAGGCCAATGTCGTTAGCCGTGTTGTGGGCATCGCAAAAGGGCAAATTGTCTGTGTCATTGAAGGATGCCGAGCAGAATTATCGACACCACTCAATAATCCTCTGCATGATGACAGCAAACAAGGTCGTTACATTTTCATTGGTGGTGTGTGTTGGGAACCGAATTCGTTACTTGCCCCTGGTTTTCCTGAATTTATGTTTATGCATGTGCGTAATCTGAGTGCCAAACACAAGTATATGACCGATGAACAATTGCTGATGAATCTCGCTTAGAAGAGCATTGTAATGTTGGCTTTGTTTCTCAAAAGTATGCTGGGTGCTTTGGCTGTATTGGTTATTGCGCTTTTATCTCGCACACCACACTTTTTTGTTGCTGGATTAGTACCGCTGTTTCCGACTTTTGCTTTGATCGCACACTATATTGTTGGTGAAGAGAAAGGGATGGAGGGGCTACGAGCAACTGCGTTGTTTGGGCTGTTTTCTTTACTGCCGTATGCTGCGTATTTACTTGCGGTTTATTGGCTGAGTTATCGCTATCAATTACCGACGACGTTAGCTTTAGCCACAGTCATTTGGTTATTCGCTGCTGCAGTATTATTGTTCTTTTGGACTCGTTAAATAAAGATAAACAAAAAGGAGGCAATTGCCTCCTTTCTCATCAATAGAGTGAACTAAAGATTAGAAACCTTTGATGTTCTCTGCTTCTAGCTCATGGAAGTACTTAACTGTCTTCACTTTAAGCTCTTGAGTTGATGGCTCGTCACATACGATCACTGATTTAGGGTGTAGCTGAAGTGCAGATACAGTCCATAGGTGGTTAACGCTGCCTTCAACCGCTGCTTCTAGAGCTAGCGCTTTGTTGTGGCCTGTAACCAGAATCATGATTTCTTGTGCGTCTAGTAGAGTGCCAACACCAATCGTTAGTGCGTACTTAGGTACTTGGTTGATGTCGCCATCGAAGAAGCGAGAGTTCGCGATACGAGTTTCTTCAGTTAGTGTCTTAATACGAGTGCGTGAAGACAGAGAAGATGCTGGCTCGTTAAATGCGATATGACCGTCGTTACCTACGCCGCCCATGAATAGGTTGATTTTGCCGTAAGACTTGATTTTGTCTTCGTAACGTTGGCATTCAACTTCGTTATCAGCCGCGTTACCGTCAAGCAGGTTGATGTTCTCGTCCTGAATGTCGATGTGGTTGAAGAAGTTGTTGTACATGAAAGAACGGTATGATTCTGGGTGATCCGCAGGGATACCAATGTACTCATCCATGTTGAAAGTAACTACGTGCTTAAAGCTAACTTCGCCAGCTTTGTGCAATTCAATTAGTGCATTGTAAGTTGCTAGAGGAGTACCACCGGTTGGTAGACCTAGAACGAACGGACGCTCAGCTGTTGGTGCGAAATCGTTAATACGTTTTACGATATGCGCTGCTGCCCATTTACCTACTTGTGCTGCTTGTTGAAGCGGGATAAGTCTCATTTTTTGCCCCTAATTATTGGAATTCAATATGCTGTACACATTAATTCGCATTATAAAATAAGTGATCTGGTTGTTCTATTGTTTTTGGTCAATTTTTGTCATTTCTTTTTAAAATGATGCGATAAATGATAACGCATACGATTGCTGAGCAATGTTCTCCCCGAGATGTATGCTATTTTATACGGAGGATAAAAGGATTTTTTATTCAGCGAACTATCAATAGCGGTTGGTTGTAATTGACGGATTTATAACATAATTATGTGAATTGATAAGCGAGTCACAAATTGATGAGCTGGTCGTCTACCCATCGATTTCGTTCGCGAATCCGCTCTAAGTGTGATGAAATCTCTCAATGTTTTCGGCAAAAAGCCGATATAGAGGTTAGTAACTTCAGGTGCAGGAACTAGAGTCTTGCAACAGGCTGCAATTGACTTTTCACCGAACAACCTAAGAAAGGTTGGGGTAGAGCAAGCTAGCGACCATTAACTCAACGTGTGGCATAAAAAGAATGAATATGATGGGGATCGCCATTAGTGCGACCGGGTTACTCTTACTGCTGTTATTTGCTTGGATGTTGGCGCTGTCATTAAGACAAAAGCGTGTTGAACGCGAGCGTAAACAACGGGAAATCACCTACCGTAGAGCACTTGAACGTGATCGAAAGCAAGAAGAAGAGCAGCGCGTAAGGAAAGCGGAAAATGGCGACCTTACGATGATTTTGTACTTAGCGAAAGAAGCCGAACGAACCAACTTGCGCAAGGCGCTCTATTGGTATCATAAAGCCGCATTGCAAGAGAACGTAACCGGCATGTACGGTATTGTTCGCATTAGTGAGCGAATGCGTGATGACATGGTGTTAAGAGAACAGGCAAAATTCTGGAAAAAGGCCATTGCGGCGAGTGATGGTGATATGTCTGCGAAATTCCAAGTAGCAGAAGCGCTTTATTACGGCAGAGGTATTGAGCAGAATTTTGACAAGGGTTTTGCATTAATGGAGCAAGCCGCATTACAACAATATGCACCGGCTATGCTGTTCCTCGGTGATTGGATGATTGCGAATGCCAACCCTTCCCCAAGCCCTGTGGCATCCACAGAATGGTTTCGGAAAGTTGCACTATTACGTAACAATGAAGGTCGCATGAAACTGGGTCTTAACTATCTGAATGGTATTGGTGTTGAAGAAGATTTTGCTCATGGGTGCTATTGGTTAGAGCGTGCCGCTGAAAAAGGCTATGTTCCAGCGATGTATAAGGCCGGTGAAATTTGGCTTGAGCATGGCGTGAGTGGCCGTAGTATTGCCTATATCTGGCTGTTTTTAGCAGGACAGATGGGGCATGAAGAAGCCCGTGTTTTGCGTGAACAAGTCGCGCTTAACTTGAGTGTTGATACTGTTGTGGGTTTGCAAGCGCTCGCCAAACCAATGCTTAAGCGAATATTAGCCAATAAAGTAAGTAAGCACGCCTTGATTAAAGCCTTCAATAAACTTTATAAGCGTGAGATCGACATAGACAAATATGACCCAATGCCAGCGGTCACTAAAGACGCAGATGCGGAATCTAAGTCTAACGGACAAGTAGAGAAAGAGATGACCAGCGAGGTATTATCGCAAGAAGAAACGCTTGATGGGGTGCCTTTTCAGGCCATTGATGATTCATCCAATCAACAGCCTCAAGTAAGTGTCACATCAGCCGCCACGCTCGACTTCTCACAATCACCCATGGATAGGTCGCGCAGTTAAGCATGGTAGATTGTTAATCTCGCGATTAGAAAAAACAAATTAAAAAGCCCCGAGATCACTCTCGGGGCTTTTTTGCATTTACTTGTTGTGTAGTTTAAACCACTAGGCCTAAACCTTATATCATCGGCTCTAACCGTGAGGTTGTTGCTTTTGTTTCTGTCTACAAACTGCAGCGGTAAAGACAACGTCCGTTGAGCTGTTTAGGGCTGTTTCAGCAGAATCTTGTACTACACCAATGATGAAGCCAACGGCAACCACCTGCATCGCGATCTCATCTGGAATACCAAACAGGCTACAAGCAAGCGGAATCAGTAGTAGCGAACCACCAGCAACACCTGAAGCTCCACACGCAGAAACCGCAGCAACAATACTCAGTAGCAACGCAGTAAGTAGGTCAATTTGGATACCTAGAGTATGGGCAGCGGCTAACGTTAATACCGTAATAGTAATCGCAGCACCTGCCATGTTGATGGTTGCACCCAGTGGAATCGATACAGAGTACGTATCTTCATCCAGATTTAGCTTTTCACACAACGCCATGTTCACTGGAATGTTCGCCGCACTTGAACGAGTGAAGAATGCCGTAACACCACTTTCACGTAAGCATTGGAAAATCAGCGGGTATGGGTTTTCTCTGGTTTTAAAAAGTACAATCAATGGGTTTACCACAAGAGCAATGATGGCCATTGCGCCAAGTAGTACCGCTAATAAGTGACCGTAGCTTGCGAGTGCAGAAAAGCCCGTGGTGGCGATGGTTGATGAAACAAGACCAAAAATACCAAACGGGGCGAGACGAATAATGAAGCGTACAATTTGTGACACGCTGTTACTTAAGTCTTCAAAAACCGCTTTCGTAGTGCCTGATGCATGATGCAGCGCCAGACCTAAACCAATCGCCCACGCTAAAATACCAATATAGTTTGCGTTCATTAGCGCATGTACTGGGTTATCAACCACTTGGAAAAGCAGTGTATTGAGAACTTCAGCGATACCTTGCGGTGGGGTTGCCCCTTCAGCGCCCGACACCAGAGTTAGAGTGGTTGGAAAAAGAAAACTCATACTCACTGCAGTTAAGGCTGCGGTGAAGGTGCCAAAAAGGTACAAGATCACGATAGGGCGCATGTAGGTGTGCTGGTTTTTACGTTGATTGGCAATTGAAGCTGCTACCAAGATAAACACCAAGATCGGTGCGACGGCTTTTAGTGCGCCGACGAATAAGCTACCAAGTAAGCCTGCGCTTTGCGCTGATTCAGGTGAAATTAGTGCCAGTGCGATACCCAAAATGATACCGACTAAGATTTGGAGCACTAAATTGCCTCGTGCAAATCGTGCTAAGAGAGAGTTGTGTTGCATAGTTATCCCTGCGAAGTATTTATGTAATTCGATTGTATTACCCAAGTAATTAGTATTTTGGTGTGTCTTGGGCGTCGCTCAGCGAATGGCTACTGAGATAATTTATACTAGCGCTTTGAGATATTGTGTCTAGAAATAATTGGATATTAGGGTTAAAGATTGCGATTTGTGATTTGTTGTGAATTTTATGTTGCATTTTAACGTTTGCTTAGTGTTTAAAAAGAGGGGCGAATTGCCCCTCTAATGCTGTCGACAAACGAAATTTATCTAAAGACCCTTCTTTCGTGAGCGGTTCTCTGTTTGTATTGAACGGCAAAATTTAGTGAATTGCTTATCTTTGGATCGCTGTTCAGCCAGTGATGCGCTGTTTCGTTGTTGTTCACGCATTAGCTTTAGGTAGTTGTTGACGCGTCGTAGGTCGATTTGACCTGCATTTAGTGCTTTATTGATCGCACATCCCGGTTCATTGGCATGTTGGCAGTCGGCAAATCGACATTGTTCAACCAGCGTTTGGATATCAGAAAATGTTTGTTCAACACCATCAGCGCAGTCATGAATTTGTAGCTCGCGCATTCCCGGTGTATCGATTAATACTCCACCACTTGGCAATAAGTGCAATGAACGGCTGGTGGTGGTATGGCGACCTTTGCTATCGTTTTCCCGAATATGGCCAGTCGATTGAGTGCTCTCGCCGAGTAAACTGTTCACTAAGGTGGATTTTCCGACACCGGAAGAGCCCATAAAGGCGACGGTCTTTCCGTTCTTACACCAAGCGAATAATGCTTGGCATTGCTCCGTTGAAAGCGCATTGACGACTTCTATCATCAGCATAGTATCGAGTGATTGGACTTGTGCGCGTTTTTCTTCGGCGTCATTACACAAGTCGGCTTTGGTCAAGATAATAACGGGCTCGACATCGGCTTCATACGCGATGGCAAGATAGCGTTCGATCCGATTTAAGTTGAAGTCATCGTTGAGCGAGCAAACAATAAATAAAGTAGTGATATTTGAGGTGATGAGCTGTTCTGCCACTTTGCTACCCGCAGCTTTGCGGCTAAATAGAGATTGGCGCTCAAGCAATCGGACAAATTGACCATGACGATCAAGTACGATCCAGTCGCCAACCGTCATGTCGGGTAGCGACTTGTGTATAGCGAGAGCCATTTCTCCCTGCTCACTGACGAGCGTGTAACCACTACGGTGATGTTCACTAATTCGAGCGATGGTATTGGATTCAAGCTCATCGAGCGTTAGCTGAGTTTGAAATAAATGGTTCCAACCCAGTTGAGAGAGTGTTACGGGATGAACAGTGCTGTTCATATATGACTACCTCAAGCATGTGATGCCTGCTGTGAGCGATGCGGCATCAGGTCTATTGATTGCGAGAAGCATAACAAAAGGGGCTGAGTTATGCTCAGCCCCTTTCCCACTTAGTAATAATTAATGATGATGTTTCATTCCTTTCATCACTGCTTTGATAGGGGCATTGAAAGTTTGTTTTTCGCCATTGGCAAAAGTGAGTTCAACGTCAATGCTTTCACCTTCAACCAGAGGTTTAGTCAACTCAAATAGCATGATGTGCAAACTGCCGGGTTTTAACGAGACATGGCCTTGAGCTGGAATTTCAATTTGTTCTACTTGGCGCATTTGCATAACATCGCCGTCATGGATCACGTCATGTAGCTCAACGTTGCCTGCTGCTGGTGTTGATGCCGCAACGATGGCGCGATCTTGTTCAGTGTGATTCATTAATTCGACGAATACCGCGCTGGTTGCTGCGTTAGGTGGTGTCGCACGGGCGTATGGATGGTGCGTCATTATATCCATATTGGCATGAGCAATCGGGCTGAGCGCTAAGGCGGCTAAGAGCAAAGCGTTGAGTTTCATGGTCAGTCCTTGTTATTGTTGGTTGAGACTTTTGATTGCGGCAACTAAAGGTGCCGGCGTGAGCGTATGAGGCACCTTAGTGATCAAGCTACCATCGGGGTGAATAAAGTAAAAATAAGAGTTGTGGTCGAGCGTATATTTCAGCTCAGACTCTTCGAGTTCGGTTCTTTTAAATACCACGCCATATTTGGTGGCGAGAGGCTGAGTCACGTCGATTGGCGCTGATAGCCCTTCAATCAGAGGATGAAAATACTGAGCATAAGTATGTGCTGTATTGGCATCATCTCGCTCAGGATCGAGAGAAATGAATATCGGACGAATGGTTGATTTGGTCGTGTCGTCGAGTTGATTGAGTGCGCCCGCTAACATGGCAAGAGATGTGGGACAAACATCTGGACAATGAGTAAAACCGAAATAAATTATCCGCACACGATCATCTTGGTTATCGAAAAGATCGATAGCGTTGTTGTTTTCGCCCTGAAATATCACTTTAGCACTATCTGCTTCATTAACGGTAGGAGTCGGTTTGCTATCAATAAAAACCTTTACGCCATACCCCAGAGCAAAGGCGGCGACTAAAATTAGAGACCAATTTTTACTCATCGTGCCATCCTTATCGCGAGGGCGATTGATTGTTGACCATCGGATAATTGACCAACCCAAGTCATGTTTTCCATCGTACAGGCGGGCAGCAGCACTTCAGCTTGATAGAGACCATTGCCGGTGGCTTGGAGTTCAAACAATGCCGTGCCCATATCCATTTCGTGCCCGTTAAGCGTTAGCCGTAGCGAAGGTGATTGGCTGTTTGGCCAAGTAGCAGAAATCTGCACAGGCATTAAAGGCTGGGCGATATCGCGATCAAGTTTTACCGTGATGGATTCTTGCTCACAACCACGAGTCGATAACTGACAGTATTGCGCCAGTTGGCTTTGTTTGTCGTTACTGAACCACGAGGAGATATCTTGAGCGAAATAGCCAGTGACCAGCGCAATAGCGATGAAAATGAGTTTAAGTAAAGTGGGCATGGGCAAACAAAATGATTTATTGAAACGATATGCTATCACTTCACTAACAATAGTTTTGTATTGTGTAACAATTTTGTGCCGAGTATCAAGTTACGCTTGGGTCTCTGCCCTACAAAATGACCACTCAATAACAGATAGTGACGCTAAACGGACTTATGTATGGCATAAATTGCGTGATCGAGAATACGATCACCTACTTTTTCACTGTTGGTAATAATGCCTTCGAGTTTCATCCCGGTACGTTCTGCAACCTTGCGGCTAGGGAGGTTATCGACCGCAGCGGCCAACTCTACTTTATGGATCTGATAGTGATTAAAGGCGAGGTCGATGAGTTTAAGCACCGAGCGGGTTATGATGCCTTTTCCGGTGTGATTTTGAGCAAGCCAATAGCCAATTTTTGCCCGACTGAGATCATGATCAATGCTATTTAAACTGCAATTGCCAACCAGTTTTCCTTGATAGAGTATCGCGCAAGTGAGAGATTGCCCTTCGGCATAATCGTGCAATGAACGTTGGATGAAGTGACGAAAATCTTGTTCACTCTGACAAAAGGCAGGCCAAGCCAACCACTGCGAAAGGTAATCGATTTGTTCGCTGACAAGCGCACAGTATTGAGCCGCGAGAGATTCTTCTATTAGAGCCAATTCAATATCGTTATCAATATGAACAGTAAACATCACCGCCTCCTAGATAATCATCCTTAAACCGCAGTAACTCATTTTATGCATTGCGGCTTAAGGATCAATGTATCGATTATTGTTGGTTAACGAACTGCTTAAATTTCGCTTTGGTTTTATCATCGGCTTTTTGATACCAAAAATGCAGCATCTCTTCAGCGGTGTTGGCGTTAACTTTTACGGCCTTGGTATTGGCAGTAGAGTTTGTCATGGCGACGGCAGCAACGCTGCTCGATAAGGCCGCAACCCCCGCACTTTCGTTATAGAGTTTGCTTTCGATGACATAGTCACGACCAAGTTGTAGACCATCTTTCTGTAGAACATCTTGGACTATTTCAATCGATTGCCCTTGCTGGTTGACCAGGCCTAACTCAAGTTTTTTAATATTGTTTTCCGCATCACGCTCATTACGGTATTCCGGTAGTACGAAATCAAGAGTGGTATTTTCTGCTGAAAAATTGGCGATGATGGCTTCACCTTCAACGATGTGACGGTCGTTACCTTTGGTGAAGTAGGGCTGGTAGCGCAGTACAATTTGATTTTCACCATCCGGCAACGTCACGCTTTTGGCTGAACTGAATAAGCCGCCATTAACGTCAGGCTTCGCTTGGTTAACCACCAATAGGTCAATGTTGTCTGGCAGGTTTAAAGTGATATCCGCGTGGGCTACACCAGTGAATAGGAGGCTAGCCAGTAGGGTTGTCATTGTTTTCATTATGTATTCCTAGATATTGCAGCGTAAAGGATGAGCTTGCCCACTGATGGTGGGGATTGCAAGGGGTGCAATGTTAGATGTTGGAAAATTCACACAAATGTCATTTCGTATCGATTGCGAGTGTTGTTGTTAAGTGTAGCGCTAACAATCTGAAAAGTGAGGAGACTTGTTGTAAAAATACTAATGCCAGCAAGTTGCTGGCATTAGTAAAGGGGGTAATGGAACCGCAATAAGTTAGGAGCTAACGGCTCTAACCTTACCTTGCATTAAATTCTGCAATACTTCTGCTTTTGGACCATCCGCGATAATGGAACCTTTTTCCATCACAATAACGCGTTCTGCAACGTCAAGCATTGAGGTTTTATGAGTAATCAAGATCAGCGTTTCATGCTTGTTTAATTGCGCTAACTGCTGCTTGATGTGCATTTCAGAGCGGTTATCCATCGCGCTGGTTGGCTCATCCATCAATAGCACTGGCGGGCGTCCTAGAATGGCACGAGCGATAGAAACCGCTTGACGTTGACCACCAGAAAGCAATTGACCGCCTTCACCCACTTGACGTTCCAAACCAGCAGGATCTTGTTGGGTAAACACTGTCACTCCAGCACGATTGGCCGCATCCATCACATCACGATCATCGGCCAGAGGTCGGCCCAGCGTGATGTTGTCACGTATTGAACCATAGAACAGGTGGTTATCTTGTGGTACACAGCCAATATTACGACGGATATCGATATGATGGAGTTGTTCAATATCGGTATCATCAATACGTACATGACCTTCTGTTGGTTTGTATAAACCAAGGATCAAACGCTCTAATGTGGTTTTACCTGAACCAATACGGCCAATAATCGCCACCTTTTCACCCGGGTTGATGGTCAAGCTTAGATTGCGAATCGAAGCCATCGGTGAATCTGGGTAGTGGAAGGTCACATTATCAAGTTCAATTTTACCGTGGATGATTGGGCGATGAATGTAACGTTTACCTTCTTCTTGCTCATCCGGCATGCTCATCACTTGCTCAATGATGGTCATGGAGGATTTCGCTTGATTATAACGTGTCGAGAGTAAAGAGAGCTGAACCATTGGTCCTATTGCACGGCCACTGAGCATTGTCGCCGCAATAAGCCCACCCATCGTCAAGTCGCCCTCAGCGATGAGGTAAACCCCAAAAATAATCATCCCCACGTTGGAAGCTTGCTGAACGAAGCTGGCAGTATTTTGAATGCCATCCGTGATACGGCGACTTTTGATGTTCCAGTTTGCCATGTGGGCAACCGCTTCTTCCCAGCGGAATTGGAATTGGCTTTGTGCACCGAACAGTTTCACTGTCTCGAGCCCTGAAAGGCTCTCAATCAGGTTGGCGTATTTTTGTGAGGCTAAACGAGAGCCTTCTTCAATCGCTCGGCGCAATGGCCCTTGGATTAGCAGAGAGTAGATAATCAATATCAACACCCCTGCGATAGGCACCAGCACCAAATTCCCCGCCATTAGCCAGATGAGGAACAAGAATAAAATGGCAAAAGGTAAATCGATCAAGGATCCAATCGTCGCTGAAGTGAAAAACTCACGAATGGATTCGAACTCTTGCAAATGTCGAGCAAAAGCACCGACCGAAGGCGGTCTTGCCTCCATGCGAATACCCAGCACTTTGCTAAACAGTTTCGATGAAATCAGAATATCGGATTTTTTGCCTGCCACGTCGATGAAGTAGCTGCGCATGAGCTTGAGCACCAGATCGAATAAAAAGATGACAAAAATACCACTGGCCAGCACCCACAAGGTTTCGAAAGCGAGATTAGGCACCACTTTATCGTAAACAATCCGCGTAAACATCGGTGCGGCAACCGCGAAGAGATTGATCAATATTGAAGCGATTAATACATCACGGTAGATGTTTTTCGATTGCCAAATCGTGCTCCAAAACCAGTGGCCTTTTTTGGTATCCAAAACCTCTGGAGAACGTTCGTCATAGCGAAATTGTTTCTTAACCAGAAAGTAGCGACCGATATATTGCTGCTTGAGATCTTCAATAGGTACCGAAACAGGGACAAGGCCTGATTCACCGGTGACGATCTCCGCGGCGTTGTCTTCGTGGTTGAAGGCGTTTAGCACGCAGGCATCACCGCCTTTGAGCAGTAACACGACGGGCAACACAAGATCTGAGATTGCAGTCAGATCAGAACGATTTTCTTTGGCCACCAATCCAGCACGCTCGGCTGAGCGGGGGAAGAGAAATGGCGTAAGTTTGCCATCTGATAATGGTAAACCATTGATCAGGGCCTCAGGTGAATTCGCTAACCCATAATACCGACTAACGTAAATGAGTGAACTGAGTAACGGATCCTGCATACAATCAGCCTTTCCTACTGCTATTTATCAACGATGAAGCCTTGGAAAACTTCAATAAAGTGTTCAGACAAGAAGTCTAATTGCGTTTGAGTTTCGACTCGCGAAGCAATGGTCTTAATCCCCAAATTGTTTGCTGTTCGAGAGATCGACGTTAACGTGAATTTTTGTTTTTCATCTTCTAAATGGTGAGTGTAGAGATAATCGAGCTTGACGTACGCTGGGCGGAACTCATTGATGTAATCGAGAGATTGGAAATTTCGACCATAGTTATCAACACCAAAATCAGCGCCTGCAGATCGAACCGCATTACAGAACAACGCACAATGGTGTGGAGAGATGACAAAGCAATCTTCAGGAATCTCAAAGTGAATAAGTTGAGCAATATCCTTATTCTTATTGAGTTTCTGGCTCACCCAGCGAATAAAGCTTGGTTGAGAAATGCTGCCTTGAGCGATGTTAATCGCGACCGGTGAGGTTAAGTTGTCGTGGCGAATTTTATCGAGCATCGCGCTAATCACATATTGATCTAAAATGTGGCTGACATTTAGTTGCTCTAAGGCAAACAAGTATTGCGGTGCACTATAGCGTTTATCGTCATGCTCAATCGCACTAAATACTTCGTAGTGATAGGTTTGGCCACTGCTGCTGTTCGCCGGCTGCATACGGAAGCTAAACCAATCATTGCTGATTGCCTCTTCCACCAACAGTTTCCACTGCTGTTTACCCATCAGTGTGCGTGAGTCATCACTGGTGGTGTAACCAAAGCTCAATTCTGGATTAGATGATGCTTGCGCCAACGAGTTATCCAGCATGGTCAAAATTTCCGAGGCTGAACAGCTGGTGGTGTTGTGGACTACCCCAAGGGATGCTTTCGCTTGTGCCATGCCGGTAGGGTCAGCGTTTAGATTCTGTACATAGGTGACAATGCTTTGTGCTAATAGCTTCAATTCATCATCGTCAATGTTTGGAATGATAAAGCCAAATTCGTCTGAAGAGATACGAGCGATAACAATGCCATTGGTAGTAAGCGACACTTTTAAGTGTTCGGCCAGTTCTCTGACCATGTTGTCACCCACTTCGTAGCCTTTTTCATCGTAAAGCTCTTTGATAAAGCGTGCTTCGAGTAAAGCCACACCACCGTAGCCGCCTTCACCTAACCAAGAGTTAAGCTGACTCATGTAATAAGCGCGGTTACCGAGGTTTGATACCGGATCGATGTAGGCACGTTGGCGAAGCTGCTGCGCTTCTTTTGCTTGTGCTTTAAAGGAAAGCTCTAGCTGGGCAGACATGCTGTTAATGCCATCAACCACGCTGATTAAGTCGACCGTGGCAGGACGGGGCAGTGGCTCACCAAAATGGTTACGCGCTACTTGTTCCATCTTCTCTACGATCATTCGTAGTGGCTTTAACGCGCGTTGCAAAATAAATGAGATGGCGAGTAGGCCAATCAAGAGCACAATACAGAAAACAATCACCAATTCTTCAAACGCTTTCCATAACTGAGCGTACGCATCGCCGGGATGGCTGACGATTTCGACTTCCGCGAGCTGCATCCAACCACTTGTTACAACACGGCTGTCATGGATTTTGTCAAACAATCCTAGCTTGATAAACCAGTCAGGAACATTGCTCGGTTGCACTGGATAAGTACGGACAATCTCTTCGCCGCTATCAAGGAAAATCAAACGTACTACCGAGTAGCTACTACCATCAAACAGGGCGTTGATTACTGACTCGACCGCGACTGGGTCTTTCTCTTGCAGGTAAGGCGCGAGCGCTAACCCAACTGTATTGATGGTGTTATTGACCTCGGAACGTTGTTGCTGCTCAAGGTTGTTACGAGTCGTATTGAATTCGATGAGAAACACCGAAACCATTAAGAGGATAAACACCGCGATCATCCCTGCGACAAGTTGTTTATAAAGAGTCATAGTGCCTACTCATCGTAATTTACAATTGGTTTTCTTAGTTGGAGCGATTTCTCGCGAGCACGAAGGTCATTCCATAGACTTAATCGCGATGACTTCCCTGCCAACTGTCCATTTTGTGATTTCATTAACCACAGATTTTTACCGTTAAAACTGTAGATCGGTAATAGATCTCGACGTTTTGATGCGGTCATGATCTCTGGATTAATGTTATCGAGAATCAAAGGTTCTGCGCTTGGACTGGAGTAATAAGCTAAGACCATATGAAATTGATTCAAAGTGATGGCTTTAACATACACCAGACGCAATTTTTTATCTGAGACGCCGAGTTCCAGTAAGGAGAAATACTTAGCGATGGTGAAGTCTTCACAATCGCCAGCGTTACTACCGAGAAACTCCAGTGGTGTCGCCCAATAGTCATTTTTTCCCCATAATTTGTCATCATTAACAAAGTTAAGTTGATTGAAAAACTGATTCACATGAGCCAGCTGCTTATGTTCAGGCAGACCATGATACACCGCCATTTCTTTGCGCCATGTGGTGACCCTCAAACCCGCTCGGTCACCGTAAATTCGTGTCACCGTTTCCACTAAGCGCTGTTCTTTACTGTTCAGTGCTTGTGACGCGCTTGAGCCAAACACAAGCAGTGAGGCGAGTAGCGTGAACTTTATTCTTTGTGCGCTTTTATTACGTAAGCGCTTTAATGAACCCACTTTGAGCTCATTAAGCTTCTGCGCATTTGACGTACCAACCGGTTTACTCTTTAAGTGCATTGGTCTGCGCGTTCAAAATCGGTTTTAGCAAGTATTCCATCACGGTACGCTTGCCAGTAATGATATCGACTGATGCGGTCATGCCGGGAATAATAGGCAATGATTCATTTTTGTTTAAACTCGTTTCGGTAGTACGCACGCGCACAAGATAAAAACTATTGCCTTCTTCATCCGTGGTCGTATCGGCACTAATGTGTTCCAACGTACCATCTAATCCACCGTATTTAGTAAAGTCATACGCACTAAATTTAACAATGGCGTGCAATTGAGGGTGCAAGAAAGCGATATCTTGTGGGGCGATTTTTGCCTCAACCAGCAGTGTATCTTCGCTTGGTACGATCTCGACAATATCCATACCGGGTTGAATCACACCACCCACAGTATTGATGTTCAACGTTTTGACAGTACCAGTCACAGGCGAAACAACCACGGTACGATTTACTCGGTCTTCAAGTCCTACGGTGGATTCAGTCATTGCCGAGAGTTTGTCTTCCGCCTGATTGAGTTTCTCTTGCTGCTCTGAGCGGAATTTTTGCCCAGCATCAATTCGGCTCAGCATTGCTTCACGAATGGCTGATTTCAGCACTGGTACTTTTAATTTGCTAGAGGTCATTTCACGACGAGTATCGTTCACTTGGCGCTGCAGTTTGAGTAGTTCGATGCGTGGCACAACGCCTTCATCCGCCAGTGGTTTGGTGATTTCGAGTTCCTTACGCGCAAAGTTGTAGCTTTCACGTAAGTTGCGTACACGCGCTTCAATCTCAACCAAATCTTGTTGCTTCTGTTTTACTTGTTGGTCGATAAGTGAGATTTGGTTGCGTAGTTCGTTAAGATCTTGTCGGTATTCTGCTTGTTGACGAGAGGCTAACTGAGGGCGTTGTTCTTCAAAACCGTCAGGGAATTCGAGTTTACTGTAATCAATGGTGACGTTCTTTTGCCAGTTGGAACTATCAAACTCTTCGGCAATTGAGACACTGGCGAGAGAGGCTGATAGCTGAATTACGCTCGCGGTTAGGTTGGCAACTTGCTGTTCTCGCTCACGGAAGTCGGAACGAAAACGAGTGTCGTCGATAAGCAGCAGTTGTTGGCCTTTTTCGACCATTTGCCCTTCACGAACTAAGATCTCCTTGACCAAGCCACCCTCTAAGTTTTGAATGACTTGGATTTGTGAAGAAGGCACAACCTTACCTTGGCCAACGGTAACCTTATCTATTTCAGCCCACGATGCCCATGCAACAGCGATAATAAAAAATAACAGCATCAGCCAAAGCATAATACGAGCGCTATTAGGGGTATTAAGCAGAAGGGCGGCAGTCTTGTCATCGACATAGTCCAATTCGTCAGAATTAAGACGATTGTAACTGCGTTTGGTCATTGAATTTCCCTAGCGTTTACTTACGTTATTTAATTGATTTTATTACCTTTGCACTAAAATGTTAAGAACTTGATATTAAAGTTCAGTATAAATAGTGAGAATATCTAAATCTAATGGGTGATTTTGAATGCAAAGTACTCATATAAGTCTAGACGCAAAATCTGGATAGGTCTTGAGTTATCAATAATATGGGCGCACAATCACCAAAAAATGCCAAGGAGATGAAATGGAACTGGAAGATATTCGCCGCGAGTACAGCAAAGGGGGTTTACGTCGTAAAGATTTGCGTGGTGACCCCATTGAGCAGTTTAATTTTTGGCTTCAACAAGCGATTGAGGCTAAATTGCTTGATCCGACGGCAATGACTGTCGCCACCGTGGATGATTCAGGACAACCATACCAACGTATCGTTTTGCTTAAACATTGCGATCAAGATGGTTTTGTCTTTTATACCAATTTGGGTAGCCGTAAAGCACAGCATATTGAAGGCAATGCGAAAGTGAGTTTGCATTTCCCTTGGCATAATCTTGAAAGACAAGTAAACGTGCTGGGCGTGGCTGAAAAACTGACTGCCGCAGAGAATTTTAAGTATTTCACCTCAAGACCCAAAGAGAGCCAACTTGCTGCCATCGCCAGCAAACAGAGCAGTCGTATATCTGCAAGAGGAATATTGGAAGGTAAATTTCTTGAGTTAAAACAGAAGTTCGCTCAAGGTGAAATTCCAGTGCCTTCGTTCTGGGGGGGCTACCGCATTAAGCCAACGAGCATTGAATTTTGGCAAGGCGGAGAAAATCGTCTTCATGACCGATTCTTGTATTCGCAAGATGAGGGGCGTTGGGATATCGATCGTCTCGCACCATAGTGGTTCTATGATTTTTAATGCCCAAAGCCCGATAAGCTAACTGATCTTACGTAAAAGACGCCACATTTATGTGGCGTTTTCATTATTGAGTACGACTGAGAGTTGCGTGCGCAGCAGAGTTTGAGGAATATGCGAACCGTAGCCACGGTCAAGGGCGAGATCAATTAAATGGGCTTTGCTGTGTGCACAAAATTTAGCTCGCAGTCGCGCCACATAGCCTTCAAACGTTTTAATTGAGATGTTCATTGTATCGGCAATGAACGTGGGCTTTTTGCCGTAGAGCAGCAGAAACAGCACTTCTTCCTCCCGAGCTGTCAGCTTTTCTTTAGTCGACTTAAAATCATCGACCTTTGGGACTTTTAAACCACTGCTCAGCCCGGTGGCTCTGCAGATCCAATGCCCCACTTCAAGGATGGCGGTCTCAGTGAGATCTTGACCAAAAAAAACGGTGCCACGAACCTGACCAACATCGTCATACCAAGGTTTCTTGGTGAAGATATGAGCACGCCAGCTGCCATCAGGGTAGGGATGAATATCCAAAATTTTCAGTGAGCATTGCGTTTGGATTACATGGCGATCTTGTTGACGGAAATCATCGGCGCAATTGACGGTTTTGCAAGGCATATCATGGTCTGTTAAGCCGGTAATTTGTTCGCTAGATTGGAAGCCAATTAATTGCGCGTATGCTTGATTTACATAAACGAATACCGAGTCTAAATCTTTACAGCCCCAGTAGCCTGGTAGTTGGTTGACCAACGAATCAAACGTACTATCCACCAAACTCATGGTGCAATCTCATATATGATACTAGATACGCATATGGTAAGAGATTCTGCTTAGTGAAGATATAAAAAAAGCCAGATATCTCATCAATATCTGGCAAATACAAGAATAATTCTTGTCGACGTGTAGAAGAGGTTCTATGACTCAACGAGGGTCTGCTGAGTGATAGAGGCATCAATATACGACTATTGATGCCGACGATGACACTGAGTGCCAAAGCTTGAAGTGACTGTATCCCGTGCGACAAAAACAAAAAAGGGGGGAAATCCCCCCTCTTTTTCACTATTGTGATATCTATCTATTTGATTTCACGAACAACACGGAAACCCACATAGTTCGCAGCACTGGTTGGAGAAAGATAGAGACGCTCGTAAGCAACCGCTTTCGCTGGAGAAAAGTTCCATGCGCCGCCTTTTGCAATGCCTTGTGCGCTGTTAGTCCACTGCCATACGTTACCAACGGTATCGTAAAGGCCAAGAGGGTTAGCTTTAAAAGACTTTACTGGAGAAGTGCTAGTGTTAGCCCACGGTGAGCTACTCCAACCTGTATTCGCTTCGCCAGTAATGAAGTCATTCCCCCACCAGTAGTCGCTCTGACTGCCAGCGCGTGAGGCAATTTCCCATTCATCTTCACTTGGTAAACGGTAGTGGTAACCCGTTTGTTGGCTCAGCCATTTTACGTACGCTTTTGCATCATTTTTGCTGATACAAACCACCGGTGAATCGCTCGCTTGTTTGAAGCCTGGATTACGCCAATAGCTTTTCTCAATCGCGGTGACGTCCCCTTCCACAATGGCAGTGCAGGTATTTTTAAGTTCCGCATCTGTTTGGTAATCCGTTTGACGAACGAAGTTATCAAACTGACCAACCGTGACCGGAAGGGCGCCGATACCGAAAGCATGATCAAGGTAAACTTGATTGGATGCGTTCTCACCCAGCATATATTCGCCGGGTACGATGGCCACAAGTTGCGGCGCGGTAATCCCACCTTTGATTAGGTCTGCGAACTTATCGCCAGCGCTGAGACTATTTGCTTTTTGCTTTAAATTCGCACGTAGTTGGTGATCGGATTTAATGCTTAAGTTTTGATCGAAAGTTTGGAAGCCATCTTTCTTCACCACAATGTGATGTGGGCCAACGGGCAGCATAATCTCTACTGGCGTATTGCCGTATGAAACACCATCAACAAAAACTTGGTCATCAAATTGGTTTGAGCGAATCGAAAGTGTTACCCATGCGACTTCTTTCTCATTACTAAACTGGTCCGCAGAAGTGTAGCCCGGTTCAAAACAGTATTGTTTATCAACATCAAGCAGGGTACAGGCGGTGGTGTTATCGAGACGAGATTCAAGATCGACGTCCATAATCGTGCGATAGCGTTCACCGTCGTAGAAGCCCGAACTGGTGACTTTGTGGCGCATAACATGGATATTGAACGATGCTTTACTCGCATTCGCTTTGACTAACTGCGCTTCAGTGGTTTGATCAATCAACTCAGTTTGGAATTGTTTGACGGCTTTTTGAAGTGCCAGTTCACGAGTTTGGTTATCACACTGAGCCAAGGTCATATTTGACTGACAGCGATTAGTAAAGCTGACGTTAACTTGATGGCTCGGCGAGAGTTCAGTTTCTAGGCGTTCGACACGCGCGCGAATTTTAGCGCCATCAAAGTCAGCGATTGCTTGTTCAATGGTTTGAATTTTTGCATCTTGCTGGGCTAACAGCAGCTTGGCGTCTTCAAGCTGTTGCTCGACGTTTAATTTGTCTTGCTGATTCTGCTTGAGGTCTTTCCATGCATCTTGGTAAGCGTTTTGCGAGCTGGCGAGATCAACGCTAGGATCATCAATCATCGCTTTATAGTCAGCTTCTAGCTGAACTTTCGCCGCGGCAAATTTATCCGTCAGTGCTTGATTGTTTTTCTTGGCTTGAAGCAACATCTTTTGCTGCTGGGCTACGCTAGCCTGTTGCTCTTTGCGTACTTTAAGTGCGCTCTCTAGCTCTGCATGCTTGGAAAATAGTTGGTCATCAATGGAAACAACAGTGGTTGCTGTAGTGTCTGCCAATGCGCCAGTGCTTATAAGGCATGGAGATAATGCCAGCAAAAGAGTCGGTAAACTTGTTCGCATCGTGGTATGTCTATCTTCAATTAAATTAATTAGCTTATTCTAAACGAAAACGCCATTTTGTCTTAAATTATCGTTAGATAACTTAGAAGCAAAATGGCGCTTTCCTTCATCTTTGTGAATTGGCTCGTTTTTATTATAAAGAGAAGCCTAGATTAGCTATCGTCTTTAGAGCGCAATTTCACCCAAACGGTATCATTTTGGCTGATGGTCACTTCGCGGTTATAGGTTTGGTAACCGTTTTTTGAAACCGTCACTTTGTGCAGGCCACGTGGCAACAAAACTTCTACTGGCGTGCTGCCGTAATCAACACCGTTGATTACTACATCATCGTTGTATTGGTCAGAGCGAACCGTCACGCTAACCCAGTTTTTGTCTTGCTTTTTCGCGTGGGTACTAGAGTCATCTTTCAAGCAGTAACGGCTAGAAACATTAAGTAGCTTACAGGCTGCTGTCGCTTCTGGTTTTGCTTGCAGTTGCGCTTGCATCTCAGTGAAGTAACTGTTGTTTCCTTCAAATCCGGCACGAACAATCTGGCTGTCTTGCACGTGAACGTTCAATTGAACGCCTTTAGCATTTTGTTTTGCCAGAGTTGACTCGGTCAAGCTGTCCATTAATTCATTTTTGAACGCTTTTACCGCTTTCTGCTTGGTTAGGTACTGGCCTTGGCTAGTACATTCACCGAGAGTCATGGTCGCAGAACAGGTGGTTTTAAAACTGGTCTGCATTACGTCGCTTTCACGTAGTTCAGCACCAAGACGTTTAACGCGCGCCTCAACTTTCTGTTCTTCAAGGTAAGAGAACTCGGAACTTAGACGAGCCTGCTTTTGCTTGATTTGAGAAAGGCGAATTTCACTCTCTGTGATAGCTTGTTGGCTCTCTAGCAGAATAGTTTGGTTCTCTTTTACTGATGCCCAAGCATTTTGGTACGCTTGTTGAAAGCTTAATAAATCGATCTCTGGATCTTCAAGAAGACGGCTATACTGTTTGTCCAGAGCCGATTTCGCACGGTTACGCTTAGCATTTAGCTCCTGCTCGTCACGCTTGAACTTAGCGTTTTCGTTTTGCAGTTGTTGAAAGCGTTGAGCTTCAGAGTCGTACTCTGTAGCAATAGTGCTCATTTCGGATTGCTTGTTACTCAATTTGATATCGATGGCAGCAACAGGATCAGCGGAAGCTTCTTCTGCACTTACCGTGGTCGATACCCAAAAAGGGCTTAGCGCGAGCAAAAGCGCTGGGATGCGACGTGTGATCATAAGTCTCTACAACAATTTTGTTTTAATTCACTAAATATAAAAATATTTAAGACAAAGTTTTGACAGTCCCTTGAGATCCTGTCGTATTGAGCAGTCTTAGATACCCTTATTAGCACTTTGAACTCTAAGACTATCATAAGTTTATAAAAATAAACCTAAAGTGCTAACGATTATTTTGGGTAGTTCACGGAAATAAGCAAGAAAATATTACAGTTTCAGTCAACTTGCTGTAAGTAGAAGTGACACAGACCGTAATTTATGTGCACTTGATCATTCTTCCGAAAGATTATCCTTCACATTTTGAGCAGTTTAAAAGCGGATTTTGGCTCAATCTGCCTTTCTTTTCTTTCGCTCACCATGTCGTAGAGGATTTTATCGAGATAAGCTGCCATTTGTTATACCATCGAACTCAGTAAAAACCGCCTGAAATTAGATGCCAATGAGCAACGACAAAACTGCGCAATTGAAGCTAAATAGCGACAAAATATTGTCTCCCCGACCTGCTGAGTTGGTGACATTACCTTCTTATATGGATTGCCATGATCATAGTTATACGCAGATCGTGATTGGTTTGAAGGGACAAGCAGAGTTTGAAGTGAATGGTTATGGGAATTTGGTCGGACCGGGCCAAGGTTGCGTCGTCACTTCTGGTTCAGGCCATGCCTTTGGTGGCGTAATTGGTCAATCGGATATTTTGGTGCTGAACATGCCGTCCGCTAGTCACCAAGACCCTTTGATGTTGCAAAAGCTCAATGAACTGAACCAAGCCGATGTCTATTTTCAGCTCGATGGTCAGATTCAAAAGTTGATTCAAATGTTGGTAGCAGAGATGCATGCAAGCCCTGAAGATTTATTACTTAGTCGAGCGTGTAACGACACGGTAATGGCTTTACTGCATCGCCATATTTCTTCGTTACAAGTCAATCGTAAAGAGTCGCGTTTTGACCTAGAAGCGATTGATCGCTACATAGAGCGCCACATTAGCTACAAGATCACAGTCGCGCAGTTGGCAGGCAGCGTCTTCCTCGGTGAAAGCCAATTCCATTCGTTATTTAAAGAGCAATTGGGCATCACTCCTCATCAGTACCTATTAAGCAAACGCATCGATATGGCCAAGCAGCTGATTGAAAAAGGTCATCTAACCTTAGGTCAAGTGGCTGAGTTATCGGGATTCTCCGGACAAAGTACCTTTGCCCATGCTTTTTCTCGTCTACAAGGTATCTCTCCATCACAGTATAAGAAACAAATTGGTTAAATTGGGAGAAAGATCTGGTGAGTTATTTTGCTAAATGTGATGTGATCGTGTTTTAACTTTGTTAAATAACGAAGTTTTTAGCAAATAATCCGGAGTTTTTGACAAGTATCCAACTCAAGCTCAAAATACACTGCAAGCCATTGTAGGAAACCTGCACATTTGCAGGTGTGAGATTGAGGAAAACGCATGTTTACAGCAACCGATGTGTTGAATGCTGAGTTTATTGAGCAGCCGCTTGATGATCTCTGGGCGTTGATCTCTCCGCTATATATGGTGGATGAATCACAATGGCTATCACAGCTGCTCCCTTTGGCTGAGCCCCGTTCGGCTGAAAAACAACAAATAGAACATCAAACGACTCAACTGATTCAAGCAATACGGGCAGATAAAAAATCGATCCAAATGATTGATGCTTTGTTACTTGAATACAGCCTCGATACCCAAGAAGGGATCTTATTGATGTGTTTGGCCGAAGCATTGATGCGTATTCCTGACGCAGCAACCGCTGATGCCCTTATTCGCGACAAATTAAGCGTAGCGGACTGGAAATCTCATCTCAAAAACTCCGATTCGGTGTTCGTGAATGCTTCAACGTGGGGATTGATGTTTACCGGTAAGGTGGTTGGATTATCCGCGCCGAAAACTCCTAGTCCAACTCAGACACTTAATCGCTTAGTCAATAAGCTCTCTGAGCCAGTGATTCGCCAAGCTATGCATCAAGCAATGAAAATCATGGGCCATCAATTTGTGCTCGGGCGCAGTATTGGTGAGGCGCAAAAAAATGGTGCAGCGTCATACCAGAAAGGCTTTACCTATTCGTTTGATATGCTGGGAGAGGCGGCTTTAACTTCCGCGGATGCCAACAAGTATTTTAAAGATTATTTGATGGCGATTGAAGCGGTTGGCCGTGAAATGATGACGGCGAAAACCCATTCGGCCCCTTCCGTTTCGATCAAATTATCCGCATTGCATCCTCGTTATGAAGTGGCTAATCAATCACGTGTAACAAGCGAGCTCTACCAAACCGTGTTAGAGCTGTTACGTCGTGCCGTTGAGTTGGATGTTGCCATTACCATTGATGCTGAAGAAGCAGACCGACTGGAGTTGTCGCTCAAGCTGTTTGCCAAGCTGTATCGCAGTGAGGTGGTGCAAGGGTGGGGCAAATTTGGTTTGGTAATTCAAACATATTCAAAACGGGCTTTGCCAGTATTAGTGTGGCTTAATCGACTGGCTAAACAGCAAGGCGATGTGATCCCATTACGTTTAGTAAAAGGGGCTTATTGGGACAGCGAAATCAAGTGGTCGCAACAAGCGGGCTATCGTAATTACCCCGTTTATACTCGTAAAGAATCGACGGATGTTGCCTACCTTGCTTGTGCTCGCTTCCTGCTGAGTGCGGGTGTACGTGGCAATATTTTCCCTCAGTTTGCCAGCCACAATGCTCATACCGTCACGGCCATCGCAGTGATGGCTGAACACAATGACTATGAATTTCAGCGTCTGCACGGTATGGGTGAGTCGCTCTATAACCATGTAATGGCGATGTATCAACAACCGATTCGCATTTATGCTCCTGTAGGAAGCCATAAAGATCTATTGCCCTATCTTGTGCGCCGTTTACTTGAAAATGGCGCTAATAGCTCTTTTGTTCATCGTTTAGTTGATGCGCGCTGCCCGATTGAAAGTTTGACTCAGCATCCGGTTGATAGCTTGCAAGCGTTTGATCGTTTGGACAATCCCAACATTCCGCTACCACCAAGTATTTTTCCGCAACGTCGAAACTCGCTTGGTATTAATGTTGATATTGAAAGCGAAGCGCAAGAGTTCGAAGCGCAGGTTGAAACTTGGTTAACGCATCAGTGGCAAGCATCACCGATAGTAAATGGTGTGCCATTTTTCGAAAGCATGATCAAGGAAGGAAATGAAGCGGAGACCACCACCGCGCCTTACGATAGACGTATTGATGTTGGACAAGTTGTATTTGCACACCTTGATCATGTTTCCCCAGCGATTGATGTTGCCCAGCAGGGATTTAATGCTTGGCAAGCGACGCCATCGAGCGAGCGAGCGGCGCCATTAGATCGATTAGCAGACTTGTTGGAGCTCAATTTGGCTGAATTGGTGGCCCTATGTCATCAAGAGGCGGGGAAAACCATTCATGACGCGATTGATGAAGTACGCGAAGCGGTCGATTTTTGTCGTTACTACGCCCAACAAGTGGATGAACTGAGCGCTTTTACCATTAAGGGATTTGATGGTCAAACACGAACCATCGAACGTCAGGGGCGTGGTGTCTTTGTCTGTATTAGTCCGTGGAATTTCCCGTTGGCGATTTTCTTAGGTCAAATTTCTGCCGCGTTGGTTGCAGGGAATACCGTTGTAGCAAAACCGGCAGAGCAAACCAGCTTGATAGCTGCGCGTGCCGTCGAGCTGATGTTGCAGGCGGGTTTTCCGCCTAGTGTTATTCAACTACTGCCAGGCAGAGGTGGTGATGTTGGTCATGCGCTCACTTCTCATGCGGCGATTGCTGGCGTGGCCTTTACTGGTTCAACGCAAACGGCGCAACGTATCAATCAAACCTTAGCCAGTCGTGATTGCCCACCAGTCCCTTTGATTGCGGAAACCGGTGGGCAGAATGCGATGATTGTCGACAGTACCGCGCTACCAGAGCAGGTGGTGCGTGATGTGATTCGTTCAGCATTCGCTTCAGCAGGGCAACGTTGTAGTGCACTGCGCGTGCTGTTTGTCCAGGAGGACATTGCTGATCGTATTATTGCCCTTATTCAAGGAGCAATGAATGAACTGTCAGTGGGCGATCCTAAGTTGCATTCAACAGATGTTGGGCCCGTTATCGATGCCCGTGCGAAACAAAAACTGCTTGCTCATATTGATCAAATGGCCTCTCAGCACAAGACGATTGCGCAACTGAACTTAGATGACACGTGTCAACATGGTGACTTTGTCGCCCCTTGCGCTTTTGAAATTGATTATATCAGCGTGCTTAAAGAGGAGCAATTTGGGCCAATTTTGCATGTGGTTCGCTTTAAGGCGAATCAAGTCGCTCAAGTGGTGGCCAATATTAATGCAACGGGATTTGGTTTGACCTTGGGGATCCATAGCCGGAACGAAACGACTTATCGCTGGATAGAAAAACATACCCGAGTGGGCAATAGCTATATTAACCGCGATCAAGTGGGGGCGGTTGTTGGCGTACAGCCGTTTGGCGGTCAAGGCCTATCGGGTACAGGCCCCAAAGCGGGTGGTCCACACTACCTGTATCGTTTTACTCAGTTCAGCAACCAAGTTCACGGATGAGAAGGAGATAAATCATGGTTCATCAAGTCATTGGATTTTCAGATGCCTTCTCTGCTTGGGAAAATTGGAATCTGACCGATTTTGATTCCAAAATCGAGGGGATACTTGAGCTTAAACAGGGGGTTGAGCATAACCAGCCTGAGTGGGCGGAAGTCATTGGTTTTCACATTGAACAAGCGGCAACGTTGATAGGCTTTGAACATCAGTTAGTCGGGCCGACAGGTGAAAGCAATGAGTTGTATACCGCAGGGCGGGGCGTGAGTTTACTCATTATGGAGGCCGATGGAGCCGCGGCAAGACAGGCCGTCATTGCTCAGCTTATTGCTGCATTAGTCGCGGGCAATAGTGTCGTGCTATGCAGTGATGATGTCACTTTTGTCACCGAATTAGAGGCGGCTTATCAACAGTCATCTCTGCCGATAAATCTCATTCAATTTGCTGCACTTGATGCTGCACCGCAGGTGCTGGAATCAGATGTGCGAGTGGTGGGCTTTGTTGGTTCAGCCAGTGGGGAACTAAATCTCAATCGACAACTTGCCAATCGCACAGGCGCGATAGTGAGCTTAGTGTCGGAGACGGATTTAGTCAGTTTATCTGTGGCTCATGATCCCCATTTATCGTTGCGGTTTATCACCGAGCGAACCAGAACAATAAATATAACAGCAGTGGGTGGCAATGCGACGTTATTGGGCGCAGCCAATCTCTGAGTGATGTCAGGGATAAACTCACGAACTCCTTAATAGCAATGCCATGGAGGACATTGCTGTTTAAGGGGACATTTTAAAGAAGAGGAAATACCACATGGAAAATAGCTTTGCTATTACAACGACGTTCATTGCTTACTTAGTTTTAATGTTAGCAATTGGCGTTTTTGCTTATTTACGAACGAAAAACTCCACCGATTATTTTCTAGGTGGACGTACTTTAGGCCCTTGGCCTGCCGCTTTATCTGCGGGTGCATCAGATATGAGTGGTTGGTTGCTGCTTGGCCTTCCGGGCTACGCGTATGCTGCGGGTGTTGAAGCATTTTGGTTAGCAGGTGGCTTGTTACTTGGCACTTGGGCGAACTGGCTGATCAACGCTAAGCGCTTACGTACTTATAGTATTACGACGGACTCACTGACGATTCCGGAGTTTTTCGCGCGTCGATTTAATGATAACTCTAAACTTATTCAAACCATTTCTGCGTTCTTTATCCTTTTGTTCTTCCTTTTCTATACCAGTTCTGGTTTGGTTGCAGGCGGCAAGTTGTTTGAAACCGTATTCGGTTTAGATTACAGCATTGCAGTGGTTATCGGCACGCTTTGTGTTGTGTCTTATACCTTATTTGGCGGTTTTCTAGCCGTGTCTTGGACGGATTTAGTGCAAGGTTTATTGATGGCTGCGGCGCTGATTATTGTACCAGTGGCAACCATGCAAGGTAGCTTCAGCGACTTAACGCATCAGTTAGATGCGATCAATCCAGAGCTTTTAACCTTATGGAATGATTCGAAAGGTGAACCGTTGTCGGCAATCGCAATTATCTCTTTAGTTGCTTGGGGCTTGGGTTACTTTGGTCAACCGCATATTTTGGCGCGTTTTAAAGCGACTCGTAGCAACAAAGATCTGACAACGGCGCGTCGCATTGCCGTTGTATGGACGGGTTTATCGATGATTGGTGCATTGATGGTGGGCGTCGTTGGCTTGGTCTACGTGACCAATACTGGCAGCGTCTCGCTGGATGATGGTGAAAAAATATTCATGCTATTGGTGAACTCGATGTTCCATCCAGTAGTTGCGGGTATTCTATTAGCAGCGATCCTTGCCGCGGTAATGAGTACTGCTGACTCTCAATTGTTAGTGTCATCATCGGCGCTGGCGGAAGATTTTTACAAGCAAGTGTTTAAGCAAGACGCCAGCTCTGACGAAATTGTTATGGTTGGCCGTATCGCCGTGGTGGGTATTTCCATTATTGCTTTGATTCTTGCTATGTCACCAGATAGCTCAGTATTGACCTTGGTTTCTTATGCTTGGGCGGGCTTTGGCGCGGCATTTGGTCCTGCGATGGTGTTGAGTCTTTATTGGTCACGTATGAACCGTAATGGCGCGCTAGCGGGCATCATTGTTGGTGGTGTGACGATTGTCATATGGAAGCAACTAACTGGCGGTGTGTTTGATGTATATGAAATCGTACCGGGTATCATTTTCTCAACCATTGCGATTGTTGTGGTTAGCTTGATGACTGGCGAACCAGATGAGGTGGTTAAGGCGCAACATGCGAAGTTTGAGAAACAACTGCAAGAGCTAGAATAAGCTTTTGAATATCAGATAAAATGTGAACCAGTACAGCCCTTATAGCAGGGCTGTACTTTTTTGCTTACTATTTGTTTGCTTTAGCTCACAAAACGGCGTTTGGTCGCAAAATATCTGGAACCAAAGGACTATAACAGAGTCAACCTAATTGACTAAAACGTAAGGGAGAGAAGAGTCATGCCACAGATATACTGCGAATGTTGCCACAAACACACTCCACATAAAGTTGTCATGGAGCGTTGTGATAACCAGCGCAGCTCATTTCTTCGCTCTTTTGCTAGCTTTTTTGTCACTGTGCTGCAAGGTGATCACTATGTCAAAATGGAACAGCAATACTACTGTCGTAGTTGCAATCACCACTGCTCGGCGGTGGCCTCATCATTAACAAATGCCAACGCGGTCTAACAATTTCTTACGTTACTTCCATTTATATCGTATTCAGCCTGTGATTAGATTGTTTAAATAGTGTTGTTTGAATGATGAATCATCGGGGGGATGTATTGTGGAGTTGGATCGAATTGATCGTGAAATCTTACGTATTTTAAATGCTCAAGGGCGCTTGCCTATCGTTGAGCTCGCAAAGCGTATTAATCTCACCACATCGCCTTGTTCTGATCGTGTTAAGCGTCTCGAAAAAGAGGGCTTTATTAGTGGTTACTATGCTGATCTTAACCCAGACAAGCTTGGTTTTGCTGTACAGGTCTTCATCCATATACGTTTAGATCAAACGGGGCACTCACCGTTTGAATCATTTGCTGCTGAAGTTGCTAAACATCCTGAAATTGAAGAGTGCTACACGCTATCTGGTGGCTTTGATACGATGATCAAAGTGCGCGTAAAGTGCATGAAAGCGTATCAGAACTTTATGGCGACTAAGTTTGTTACCTTGCCCGGGGTTATTCAATCAAGAAGCGAAGTGGTGATTGAAGAGCATAAGACCAGTAATGGATTAAACGCTGCCCAGATTTAAGTTTATAGTGAACAGATACAAAAACGGTGAACCTGTTAAGGCTCACCGCCAGAGTGGTGTTTGTGGCGCTAATTAAGCGATAAAAGAAGAAATAACCCCAATTAGGCCGCCGAACACGCCACCCCAAACAACTAACCAGCCAAGATGTTCTTTAATCATCTTTTGCACCATCTCTTTAACCAATTTAGGCGTCAGTTCGTTTAAACGCTGATCGATGATGTTTTCAATATTGGTTTTGATTTCCTCCATCATCGCTGGAGACTCCATCTGCTCTTTTAGTGCGAGCTTAACCGAATCACTTTGGCTAATTTCCACCATTGATTGCTGCATCTTTTCAACAAACGGCTGTTTTAACGGTTGTAGAGCTTCAGTTCCGCCAAACATCGCTAGCATGCCGCCAAAAGAAGATTGCGCAATGACCTCTACGAGCGAATCAAAGGTAGGGTTAAGGTCGATTTTTGCAATGACGGGCTCAAGGTTGAGCGTTTTGCTGCTATTCATTTCTTGATTTAGAAACTTATCAATGTTGCTGGCGGTGAAAAACTGCTCCATCATCAGTTGCTTGATGGCCAGTTTAAACTCTTCAAAGCGTGCAGGAATAACACCTGAGCCATACAAACCGGGTACTTTTTCAAACAACATATGAATGGCTAACCAGTTGGTAATTGCCCCAGAGAAAGCAAATAGGCCAGCATAAAAGGCCAGTTGATTAGCAAAAACATGACCACCTGCGAGTAGCGCAAGGGCAATGACATTCGTGAGTAAACTTTTGTTCATTAACGGAAGACTCGTGGTTTAAAAAAGTGTGACGAGTATAACGGAGTCGAAGGTTAGCAAAAAGCCCTCTATAGAGGGCTTTTGATTTTTTATTTCGAGCTCATCATCTTACGACAAGTTGGCGATACCAAGCGGGTTGAGGGGGCTCTAGCGCTCACAATTGTGCTTGGTTTCTATCACTTAGTTTCTATTGCTTAGGTTCTATCACTTAGCACTTAGCTTCTATTGTTTAGTCTTGCTGAGCTTGGTCTTGATCTTTTTCGCCAAGGAAACCGCCTGTCTGGTGCGCCCAAAGTTGTGCATAAATACCATTGTTCTGCAGCAATTCTTGATGCGAGCCTTGTTCTACGATCTGGCCTTGGTCGAGAACAATCAAGCGATCCATCGCAGCGATGGTGGATAAGCGGTGCGCAATCGCGATAACGGTTTTACCCTCCATCAACTCATATAAGCTTTCTTGGATTGCCGCTTCTACTTCAGAATCGAGTGCTGAGGTGGCTTCGTCTAACACAAGCAGCGGAGCGTCTTTCAGTAGCACTCGTGAAATTGCCACGCGTTGACGTTGTCCACCTGACAGTTTCACGCCACGCTCACCAACTTGAGCATCGTAGCCCTCATTGCCAAATGGGTCGTTAAGAGTTTGGATAAAGTCGTGTGCGTGTGCCTGTTTTGTCGCTTTTAGTAACTCTTCGTCACTGGCATCAGGTTTGCCATACAAGATGTTGTCGCGGATAGAACGGTGTAACAGTGATGTGTCTTGTGTCACCATACCGATATTACTGCGCAGAGATTCTTGAGTGACATCTGAGATCACCTGACCATCAATTTTGATTTGGCCTTGTTCCACATCATGAAAGCGCAGCAGTAAGTTCACTAAGGTTGACTTACCTGCACCAGAACGACCAACTAAGCCCACTTTTTCGCCCGGTTTGATCGTCAAATTCATGTTGCTGATCACCCCTTTGTTTTTGTCACCATAGTGGAAGCTGACATCGTTAAATTCGATACCACCTTGGGTGACGTTAAGCGGTTTTGCATCGGTTTTGTCTTCGATATCGATCGGTTTTGATAAGGTTTTCATGCCATCAACAACGGTGCCCATATTTTCAAATAGAGCACCCACTTCCCACATGATCCACATTGACATACCGTTGATGCGCAGAGCTAGACTGATGGCAATAGCAATCGCTCCAATACTGATCGCACTGTCCATCCACAGTACGATCGATAGCGTGGCAATAGAAAAAACCAGGATGTAGTTGGTCACTTCTACCGCAACGTCAAAGCCCGTAACAAGGCGCATTTGGCGGTAAACGGTTTGTAGAAAGCCTTGCATGCCTTCTTCGGCATATTCTGTTTCACGGTGGCTATGTGAGAACAGCTTAACCGTAGAGATATTGGTATAGCTATCGACGATGCGGCCCGTCATCAATGAACGTGCGTCAGCTTGTTCGGTTGCGACTTGTTTCAGTTTTGGCACGAAATAGATCTGGATGCAGATATAAGCGACAAGCCAAAATAGCATTGGAATGGCTAAGCGCCAATCGGCTTGCGCGAGCAGAACGATCATGCTGGTGAAGTAGACCGACACATAGACAAAAACATCCATACTTTTCATCACGGTTTCACGCACCGCAAGTGAGGTTTGCATCACTTTTGTCGCAACACGACCGGCAAAGTCATCTTGATAGAAATTGACACTTTGCTTGAGTAAGTAGCGATGCGCCAGCCAGCGGATCGACATCGGATAGTTGCCGAGCAATGTTTGGTGCACAAGTAATGAGTAGCCGACGACCATGATGGGCATTACGACCAATAGCAGGGCACCATAAAAGATCAGGTCAGCCTGATTGTCTTGCCAGAAAGTTTCAGGATTACTGTTGGACAGCCAGTCAACCAAGTTACCCATCGCGCCAAACAGGGCGACTTCGACGATCGCAACAATGGTGGCCATGATTGACATGATAACCAATGGCACTTCAAATCCACGCGTATAGTAACGACAAAAAGCAAAAATGCCTTGTGGCGGCTGTTCTGGCTCTTGATCGGGAAATGGCTTTGTGAAGCTCTCAAATTTCTTGAACATACATCATCCTAAAGCGCGGCAAGAAAAAGATATTATGACGATAGGGCTGCGCGCTGTGTTAAGTGTTGTATGTTATCGTTTTGCCAGCAGAAATGTAACTAGAGAGCGGCTCATGATCGTGCGTTTATGTGGCAGGCGTCGATTTAGTCAGAGAAATAACGGTCAAAGTTCTATACGGTAGAAGAGGGAGCAATAAAAAGGCCAGCAATGCTGACCTAATTCGATGGAAATTGATGCTTATGCGCTTAGTGTTGCGAGCGCTCTGCAAATTTTTCTAAACCAATCACAAGGGCGATTGCCGCAATCATCATCACTACAGCCATACCTAAGTGGGCCGGTTGATTCATCACGTTCTCAAATTCAAATGGGGTTAAGTTGTGTTGAATCAATGGCACTTCTTCTCCCTTTGAGTTGGTGCGCCATGAGATGGTCTCTTTCCATGGCCAGATCTTTGGCAACGTGCCGATCATCAAACCCGTTAGGAAAACCAAGGTGGCATCTCTAAAGCGTTTTAGTAACCATGATAGAACATGAGAGAAGCTCAGTAGGCCAACCACACAACCAGTTAAAAAGAGCGACAGGATAGTGAAATCAAATGATTTTACCGCACCTAAAACCGGAGCGTACATGCCGATAAGTAGCAGAATAAAGCTGCCCGAGATGCCCGGAAGGATCATGGCACAGATCGCGATGGCGCCAGCAAAGACGATGTTGATGCTGGTCGGTTCCATTTGCAGTGGATTGAGTATGGTAATGCAGTATGCAAAAGCTACCCCCAGCAGCAGGAATATGGCACGGCTTATGGTGCGTTGTTCCACTTGTTTGAGGATGTGATACACCGACACCAAAATGAGGCCGAAAAAGAATGACCAAAGTGGAATAGGGTGAGTGACCAATAACCAAGAGATTAGTTTAGCCAAGGTCGCAATGCTGGTGAAAACCCCACCAAATAGCGCGATCAAGAATAGACCATTAATATGACTGAACGCGGCCTTAAAGCCTTCTCGTTTCCAAATGCCAAGCACAGTAGGGTTGATACGGCGAATACTTTCTAAAAGCGTGTCATAGATGCCGGTGATAAATGCGATAGTACCGCCAGATACGCCAGGTACAACATCGGCCGCGCCCATGGCGAGACCTTTAAAAAACGTCGTTAAGTAGTTCATTCAATACAGTAATCAGGTTGAGATGGCGAAAGTATACCGATAAAGGTGTCAAAAAAGTATGAAAATAGGGCGTAAAATCGCCCTAAAAATAAGATTGGATATTGGCTGAGGTTAACGCAGAGAGAGGCGATTACCATCAAACTTGAGGTGCGCCAGTAAAGTTTTCGCATTTTCCTTACCACGATCGTCAAACTTAACACCGTAGCTTCTTTTCTGCGAAGATTGCTTGACGTTACAAATTGTGCCGCTGAGTGAATCAAATGATGTCGATTTCCCTGGCATTGATATCAACAGTTCAACTTTTTCCCCTGATGCGAACGGGCGTGTAAGGGAAGGGGTAATATATAAGCAGCCACTTTTCGATAAGTCTCGCATCACACATTCGATACGATGATTGGTGCTGTGAGCTTTAGCACGTAAATTGACTTCATAACGAGGTTCATTACGCAATGGTGTGGAGTGCACGGTTTGTGGAATCGACATCGCAACCATCGCGATTGGCGCTTTGATGATGTGCAAAATTTGGCTGCGGAAACTAAATACCGCCCCTTCTCCACGCGGTGCAATAGCGCGTAATGTGGCCCAAAATCCTTCTTGGAAGAAGTCGTTGATGTTTTCATCTGACAGTTTAGGCAATTCGACCAAAATCATATGGCTAGAGTGAGTGCCAATAAAGTTACTTTTGATTCGAAAACTGGTACCGACGGGGGTGACGATACCAATGCTGAGTTCGCGGCCATGATCGATCATCGGGAGGGCATCGACGCTATTAACAACGGTTGCGGCGCGTGAGTTCATCGTGTTTGGCTGAGCTTTAGCTTCAGTGGTTGTCTGTGACTGAGTATTCATTCCACCACCATTATCCCGTTAGCGTATTTATTTTGAATTGAGCGTGCTGATCTCACTCTGAATCCTATTGTTTGACGTTACTTGTGTATAGACACGGTTAAGTTCAACTTATTTGCCTATTGGGAATACGCAGTAAATTCTATTGAGGGTTTGCTTCGAGTTCAAACATCAATATAGGTTATAAGTATGAGCTAGTTATCATTTTTGACGTCAATTATATGCATGTAGTCACATTGGACCAAGAAGAACAGCATTTTCAGGATTCTGTTGAGTGAGATTTGTTCTATTTCATGCTGTTTAGATACAATGATGATGTTGTCACCTTCACTTTGACCTGGGTGGCACTCTCTCTTTTAGAGGCTAGAGTATGGAAAGTTGGTCATTAAAGCGATAGTCGTGAAGACCGATTCGCATCATGGGAGTATAGCCGCAGCATGTTGTGCAGTGGTGACCTATCTGTCACTCTTTTTACTTGAATTCAAGCCGCAATGAAGGCCACTAAAGGGCTTAGTGAATTATTCGATACAAGGCTAATACGGTATCGATAACGAATCAAAATTTGACTATCGAGACCGTATTGGTATTGGTGAGCAGAGCATGAAGATTAGGTTTTTATTCTCGCCATATAATAGGTACTAATATATTCGCCACGACGAAATACCGAGCATTTCGCTTCCCCTTCGATCTCAAAACCAAATTTTTTATAGCAAGCGATGGCGGTCTGATTGTCACTATTCACATCAATCTGGATACGTTTGATCTGCAGCCAATTATCGGCGAGATCAAGAACGGTTTCGATTAAACGACTGGCAATACCTAAACCATGGTAGTTGTCGTGAACACCAATACCAAACGTTCCACAATGAATCAGGCGAGGGCTGCGCAGATGTTCAAATCCGATATTACCTACGACCACTCCCTCGACTTCGGCAACGAAACTATAGATGTGGTCAGGAATGTTTTCTAAACGATGTTGCCACAGCGCGCTGCTTGGTAAAGGGAGTTGCAATGTTTCACTTTGTGCCTTGGGTTGTGAATAGATCTCAGCTATAGCTGCAGCATCTGACACTAGGGTTGGGCGAATCTTAATATCCATATCTTTCTCATCCGCTTATCGGTTCATGCTTTGGTATAACATATTTATGGTTCTGTATAAAAAGTAAATATGATTGAGTGTGAAGGGTTCCCTCGGTAATCTTGCGAGGCGTTTTATAAGGAACCGTTTGATGAATCAATCTTCTGGGTGGAAAACCCCACAAAACTTTTTACTAATCATCTCTATTATCGTGCCAATTGCCTTTTCAAGTTGGATGGCTTTGTTGAATAACTTTGTTATTGAAAAAGCGAATTTCGATGGTGCTGATATTGGATTACTGCAAAGTGTGCGCGAAATACCAGGCTTTTTGGCTTTTACGGTGATTTTTGTGCTGATGTTTATTCGCGAGCAACGATTTATGATTGTGTCGTTAGCGATGCTTGCCATTGGCAGCGCGATGACAGGTTTTTTCCCGTCAGTAACAGGTTTGCTACTCACCACCTTACTGCTGTCTACCGGCTTTCACTATTTTGAAACCTTAAAGCAGTCACTCGCACTGCAGTGGCTGACAAAAGAGGAAGCGCCTGAGACGCTGGGTAAATACATTTCTGTTGGTGCACTCGCCTCTCTACTTACTTACGCGGCATTATGGGTTTGCTTGGAAGTCTTCCTGCTTGAATTTAAGTGGATCTATTTGATTTTCGGCGGGATTGGCTTTGCTTTGGTGGTTGTGGTTGCGTTTGCTTTTCCTCAGTTTGAAACCAAAGTGGTACAGAATAAGAAATTGGTGCTGCGTAAGCGTTATTGGCTCTACTATGCTTTAACCTTCATGAGTGGTGCTCGTCGTCAGATCTTTACCGTATTTGCCGGCTTTTTGATGGTTGAGCGTTTTGGCTATTCAGCGGCCGATATCACGTTACTCTTCGTGGCTAACTACTTCTTTAATTTCTTATTTGCAAAGAGAATTGGTCGTTTTATTGGTCGAGTCGGTGAGCGCAAAGCCTTGATGTTTGAATACATTGGCTTGATTGGGGTATTTGTTGGTTATGCCTTTGTTGAAACGGCGGAATGGGCGGCGGCGTTGTATATTGTGGATCATCTCTTCTTTGCTTTAGCGCTGGCGATTAAGACCTACTTGCAAAAGATTGCCGATCCGGCTGACATGGCCTCGACTGCAGGGGTGTCATTCACGATCAATCACATTGCCGCGGTGGTGATTCCGGTGACGTTTGGTCTCATTTGGTTGGTATCACCTTCAGCGGTGTTCTTTATTGGCGCAGCGATGGCTGGTGTGTCTTTGCTACTGTCGCTCAATATCCCCGCTAAGCCAGAAGAGGGCAACGAAGTTCGTGTGTTGAAGTGGCGCTAAACGTTATCGCTATTGCTGACAAGTAACTAACAAGTAAATGGATACTGGAATCAAAATAGGCGCCTACAAGGCGCCTATTTTTTTACTTAGAACGGATACCAAAATAATTGGCTATCCATCATGCGTTTGGTAATCGCTGCCGCAACCACAATGACAATTCCGAACAACGTCCATTTATCAATGCTGTTCAATGCTCTGCTGCTGTACCAAGTACGACGATTATGACGGCCAAAACCACGCAATGTCATCGCGTTTGAGATTTGGTCAGCACGATCTAAACTCGAGAAAATCAATGGTCCAAGGATTTTCGAGACGTTTTGCAGACGTAAGAATAGTGGTGTGTTCTTGGACAAATCAAGGCCACGGGCTTGTTGGGCATGCATGATATTGACGAAGTCTTTTTTCACTTCTGGCAAATAACGCAAGGTTAAACTTACCGCGTAGGCGATTTTGTAAGGTACACCAATACGATTCAAGCTCGCCGCAAACTCGGTTGGGTGCGTGGTAAAAACAAACACCAATGCGATTGGGAACATGCTGAAGTATTTTAGCGTTACCGTCAGCAGATAAAACAAGGTTTCTTGCGTTACCGAGTAATGACCAAGTGGCAATAATACGGTGGTTGAACCCATGTATTCCGTACCTTGTTGTGGAGCCAACAAGAACATAAATAGCGCGTTCATCATCAATACACTTGCCGTACCAATCAACAATGGTTTGTAGACTGATAGAGGCACGCGAGTCATTTTTAGCAGGCTAAGACCAGCAATAATCAATACACTGATTAGACGTAAGTCAAACGTAGTTAATACCACGGTTACCCACGCCATAAAAAGAGCAAACTTAGTGATTCCGTTCAGTGCATGCAAAGGGGATTTTGTATCAACATAGCTGATACCAAATTTCATTTTTGAAGCATTCATGCTGCCGGTTTCTCACGTTCAATAAAGGTTTGCATAAAGCGAATTTTGTCGTCGATATTCAATCGTTCGGCTAAGTCGTACAAGCTGGTGGTCGTCAGGTTGGCTTGCTCAAGCAAGTCTGGTTGACTGAATACTTGCGTCATAGGCTGGTCGGCGATCAACAGACTATCGGCAATCACAATCGAACGAGTTGAGTACTCCAAAACCAGGTGCATATCATGAGAAATGATCACCACAGTAATGCCCATCTCACGGTTGAGTTTTTGCACAAAGCTCAGCATTGACGTGTAGTTGCGGTAGTCTTGCCCTGCCGTTGGTTCGTCCAAAATCAACAGTTGTGGTTCCATCACCAAAATCGAGGCGATGGTCACGCGCTTTTTCTGACCATAACTCAGCGCTTCAATTGGCCAATGGCGATATTTCGCCAAGCCACATAATGCGAGTACGTCTTCGACTTTTTGTTCGATAACGCTTTCTTCAAGCCCTTTATTACGTAGACCGAAGGCAACTTCATCGAAGATCATATGATGAGAAATCATATGATTTGGGTTTTGCATCACCACACCGATCTTCTGACTGCGCTCAAAAATGTTGAGGTTAGCAATGTCTTGACCATCAAAGTCGATATTGCCAGCATCGGGTTCAACAACGCCCATGATCAACTTAGTAATGGTTGATTTGCCTGAACCGTTTTTGCCTAAGATCGAGACAAACTCACCACGTTTCACGTCAAATGACACGTTTTCGAGGGCGTTCTTCTCACCATCATAAGAGTAAGTCAGGTCGCGAATTTGCAGTAGAGCAGGCGCAACTTCAGCGCTAGCGGCAAGAGGGGTATCGATTTGCCATTGCGTAAAGGCTGACTGGTACTGCTCAACGCCGATATTGTCGAGTGAAGATAGCTTATCAGTGCTAGCAAGAGGGCAATGAGCGGCTTTGAGAGCAGAAAGATAGAGAGGCTCACGGATACCGTGTTGCGCCAATAAATCTGAAGCCAACAGTGCATCTGGCGTCATGTCTGCAACGATTTCACCTTGCTCCATCAAAATAACGCGATCAACATTGCGATGCAGAACATCCTCAAGACGGTGTTCAATCATCACAATCGTTTTGTTGGTTTTTTGGTGCAGCTCATCGATGATTTCGATGGTTTTGCGACCTGTTTTTGGATCGAGTGCAGCCAGAGGCTCATCAAACAAAAGAATGTCGACATCATCTACAAGGATGCCAGCCAGTGATACTCGCTGCTTTTGACCACCGGATAAGTCGTGTGGTGAACGCTCGAGCATATCTGCAAGATCGACCATTTTTGCTGTTGCTTTTACCAGTGGGTACATCTCGATATTCGACATGCATTGGTTTTCCAGAGCAAAGGCAATATCTTCACCAATGCTTAGGCCAACAAACTGGCTATCAGTATCTTGTAGTACGGTTCCAACTTGTTCGGTAAAAGCGTGCAGATCCAGCGCCGAAGTCACTTGACCATTAATTGTTAAGTGACCGGAAATCTCACCTGAAATCGCGTGAGGAATAAGGCCGTTTAAGCACTGACCAAGGGTAGATTTGCCGCTACCGCTTGGACCGATGATGACGATTTTCTCTCCTTGCTCTATCCTTAGATTGATATTTTTTAGTGTCGGTTTATCCAGCGACTGATATCTAAAAGAGAAGTTAGAAAATTCAATGGTCATTGCCGATTAGGCCTCAGTTAAATTGCGGCTCATCGCGTTGCGTTTGGCGACGTTTTTAAGAATGAAGAAACCAACAATCGCGATCAACAGTGAGTTGCCTGCCGCGATAATAGTTAACTGGGTAAAGACTTTGGTGAACGGTTCCGCGTACAAGATGGTATCGAGAAACGCAGAAGTACCATAGCCCACCACGTTGCCAACAAAAGCTAATAGCACAAACAGGGCAAAATCGGTTTTGTTGAAGATGCCTTTTTTAAGATTGTTCTTGGTCATACTTGAGTAAAAACCCATGGTGAGACCAACAATTCCAGAACCTAGAACCCATGTTAACCACACGCCCCAGCCTGCAAAGAGATCGGTAACCCAGTGGCCAATAAAGCCAACTAAAAAGCCAACCAGTGGACCAAACAGTACTGAGAATAGAGCCAGTACCGCCATGGCTGGTTTTAGGGTGGTATTAGCAAAAACTGGGATACCAAACATAGGCAGGCCGCCGATACCATAAAGTGCAGCGCCGATTGCAATAACCACGACGGTTTTGGCAGAAAGATTCATAGTTAACCTGTGTTCTAGCGAAATAAAATAAGTGATCCAAATGAGCGAATATTGATTCGATTTTTACTCATGGACGCGTAGGGGAGCGGATTATACAGAACATTGTGAGCGATGGAAAGCTAACTATCTAGACGTCTAGATGCGAAACTGATGGTCGTAAAGTGTGATGTACAGCAAATAAATGTAGCGGTTTGTCCATTTGGCTTTATTGGTGTGGTGAATATTTATACTGCGCAGCGATACTGGTGGGGATATAGTGACTAGGACATCGCGGCATCGGATGTTGAGAGATTGGTTACCGAGGCCCCGATTGGAGCCTCAGTATTTATGCTTTTATAGAAGACTATAAAGATAGCTTCCGTTGCTCTTTGTATTAGAGAGCGTTGATTTGTTGAACATCGGTGAGATGCGTCTTAAGTTAGTGGTCAAGGTAGAGATAGTTTTGCCAGCTCTTCATGCGAATCAACACCTTACGCATGATGGACACGTGACTAAAGCTATCGGAGTAGACCGCCACTTCAACGGCGGTCCCCATTGGCAACGCGTATGCTGTTAAATCATCATTCACCTTGAGCGTGACTAGTACTCGACCATTGGTTCTCAGAGCGTCAGTACCGACGAGCGTGCCGCGTGCTTGAAATTGGCTTTCGCCGATGGCAGGCAAGATATCAATGATTTCCCCCTTAAATACTTTTCCTGGCAAAGCTCTAAAAATAAATTCAGCTTCAAAGCCTGGTTTTAAGCGTTGAAGAGAGTTTTGGCGAAAGGCTGCGGTGTAAACCAGCTCTTCGCTATGAACAAATGTCATCACTGGAGCGAGTGGTAGCGGCACAGCCATCACTCCCGGACGTAGTGCTAGTTGAGTGGCAAAGCCATCGGTTGGCGCATAGACGGTGGTTTGCTCAAGGTTAAATTCAGCTTTACGTAGATCGGCGAGTAAACGGGCTACAGTGGTATTTTCTCCGCCGATTTCAGAGTTCAATGCAATCTCGGCTTTGTCGATATTGGTTGATGCAACTTCCACTGTTGCTTGAGCCGCTTTAAAGGCTTGACGACGCGTATCGAGTTGTTGCGCGGTGAATGCGCCTTTATCGTAACCCCGTTGATAACGATTGAATTCACGTTGTGCTTTATCACGTTCAGCAATCGCTTTGGTTAATGCGGCTTCTTTCTCTTGTACGGTAGCCTCGAGCCCCAAAGCGCCTTGACTAGCTTCTTTGACTTGAGCTTTGAGTTTGTCGACTTCAGCCATATAAGGAACGGGATCGATCTTAAATAGCACATCCCCTTCTTTAAGTGGCTGGTTAGCTTCGACGGGAACTTCAATTACTCGGCCTCGAACACCAGACACTATTGGTGTGGTTGAAAACACCTGGTTACCAATTTGAGTGTAAGGGTGGTTAAAGTTCATCAAGAGAATTAAGGTGCCAATCAGTACGACACCACCGAGCACGGCGGTAGGGACTGTCCACTTATTGAGTGGGATGCGGAAGACTTTGAAAACAGCAATACAGAGAGCGGCATAAGTGAGTATCAGTAATAGATCCATGTTTACTGCTCCTCTTTATTGGTTGGTTGTTCAACACTGTTTGGCTGTTCGACGGATTGCTGGGGTGTGTTTAATTGTTTCGATTGTGTTTCTTTTAGCGTTGTCATTTCATGTTGTAGAGCTTCGACTTGATCAATTAAATGCTCAAGACGATGATGCAGGTCATGTTGCTCTTCTTCGAGTTTATGAAAACCCCAGCCACGTTCCTTGCGCCATAGCGTGGCCCAAATCCATAAAAACGGCCAAAGTACGTGTAAGGTAAATAGGCTAACCCAGCCAGCATAGTGAATGGCATCTTGATGAGGATGTTCGCGACTTTTGGCGATTTCATAGGGAATGTCATGAATGGCGATAATGCCATAAAACAGCACGAGGGCCACGAAAACGAGTAAGCCCAGAGCGAAGTAATCGAGAAACATAATAACCGTCCTTGTATAATTATATGCTTTAAGTATAACAATTAAATCATACAATTAACGGTATTTTGTTGCAGTTTTGTAACTTTGGAGATTTTATTCATAGCACACTTGGTTGCGGCCATTGGCTTTGGCTCGATAGAGCGCTTTGTCTGCACGATAGAAGGTGCGTTGAGTATTCTCGCCTTCACGATGTAAAGTAATCCCGATACTAACGGTTAAGCCCCGTTCGCCTAATATGTCACCCCAACCAAACTGGAAAATACGTTCGCGATAGTTCTCGGCATGCATAGTAGCTTGCTCCAGCGTGTGGCGCTCAAGAATAATCAAAAACTCCTCACCACCAAATCGCACACAAGAGGCGCCGCGGAATTTAAAATAGCCAGCAAGTTCCGATGAAACGCTAACGATGGCTTTATCGCCTACCAAATGGCTCAACTCATCATTGATGGATTTAAAATGATCAATATCAACCACTAACAAAGCAAAAGGGGTGTCATGCAGTAACAGGTCTTTTAGTTTTGCATCCAACCAGCGTCGGTTGTGTAGCCCGGTCAATGGATCGGTGAAGACATCTTGTTGCAATTGCGCTACAGCATGTTTTTGGTGCTCCGTGGTCTCTTTTAGCTCGCGATTTTCTAACTCTGATAGGATCAACTTGAGCTGTAACTCAAAGCGCGCAAGACGGCGTAATTGACTTGCACCTAACTCACATATTGGGATTTTTTTCATCAAATCGCTTTCAATGCGGTACGCACAGTGCTGATATTCAAGTGCTCGCTTAAAGTTGTGCTGTTTCTCACATACTGAGGCGAGCGCATCACACAGTCTTAAATTCAAAATAGGCGAACCTTCTTTTTGAATTCGGGAGTGGGCACGTTCCAAGATCCAATTGGCTAGATGGATCTTTCCTGCATCGTTAAGGCAATAGCCCAGCTCCATGCGCATCATATTCGACAACCAGTTCGAATTGATATTGCCGGCAGCGTATTGCACGTGGCCGAGGCAGCGCATCGCATCATCAAGGAGGGCTTGTTGTCTAAGTAAACGTGCTTGATAAAGCAAAATTTGCCCTGCGAGTACTTTATCACTCACAAGGATACTCAGTTCCTCACACTCTTTGATGAGTTCCTTGGCGGCATTGATACGTTTAAGATCAATGTAGCAGGCCAACATATAGAGCTTATAGCGTAGACGCAAAGAACGACTGCTGATGGCATGGTCGAGACTGTCGATTTTTTGATAATAGCGTAGGGCGCGGACGTGATCGCCATAAGCATCACATAAGTTACCCATGCCTAATACGGCTTTCACGTACGAGTCGATGAAGCCATTTTCGACGGCAATGGTTGATGAAGCGATATATTCGTTAAGGGCGGCGTTAAAATCACCATGATCGACTAAGCGATCGGCTAAATAGCCCCGCACTTCAAGGATCAACTGAGCATCTTGTGGCAAACAGAGTAAATCTAACCCGGCACGCAGTTCATCAATGCCTTCTTGGAATTGTTTAAGCGAGGTTCGAAACTCTGCTCTGATCACATAAGATTGTGCTTTTTCTTGTGGTGTGGTCGCGACATGTTGACGGATGTGATTCCAGAAAACGAGCGCTTCCTCACCCGTAACGGAAGACGCATCTAAACCAGCATCTGAAATTTTGTTTAACAATGCTTCCATCATAATTCTGTCACCACCGGTTCTTGCTCTAACTGTTCCAGTGTGAACGGAAAGGTCAGGATGTCGTAAAAGGAGAGTTGTGGCATGCCCTGTTTGATACCACGACGTTTCCACGGATACATTTCAAACATTTGCGTCAATACTTGGAAAATACGATGCGCATCATCGCCTTTTTCAGCCAAGAGCAGACCGAGTTTGTCGGTACTTAAACGTGAAAGTAGATCTTGATGGTTACAGAATGAGTGAGTCAGCTCAGCACAGATGTCTAAGCACTTATTGTTTGGATGATGGATAATGATGGCCACATGATTGGCGCGTTTCAACTCAGTTTTAAACAGCATCATCTGTTCCCACCAAAACGTCTCTGAGACCATTTGGCTCATATGTTTATCAGGGTCGTATTCATGCTGGGCACGGATACGTTTAATTAATTTTTTTGCGCGCTGTTCAAGCGTTCGTTTCGACGCGCGAGCCTTGTCGCTGCCTTCACGTACTGTCTGCTCGCGTAACATTTCGGTGGAATGGGTTCGATATTTTTTAAAGGCTTGCAGCGCAATCACAAAATCGCCAACTTCTTCAGCAACGCGTGATTGCTGAAAATAGATTTGTGATAGCAGCTCGCCATTATCAAAGCCGTTGGCTGTTCTTTCTGCGGCAATAAGAAGTTGGGAAGCTTCTGAAGGTTCTTTACGCATCAGCTCTAAACGTGCTTGGCTAATGTAAGCGTGCGCTTTCATCCAAGTTAGGTTGTTCTGTTCAACCAACTGTTGTGCTTTTTGCGTGGCTTTTTCGGCATCATCGATTCGTTCTAAACCGAGCAAAGCTAGACCACGGAAATCCCAAATTTCAGCCTGCCATGTGCGGTCATCATGATGTAGTAAAGCTTCTTCGGCGCTGTCGAGAATAGAAAGCATGTCAATATAATGACCGATGAGATAGTGATCCCATGCCAATAAGATACGGGCTTTGCCTTCAAGCCAATAGATGCGCATGTTATTGGCCACTTTGACCGAGAGTTCATGGGTGGATAACGCTAATTCATACTCTCCCAATACGCGCCACACATTGCCAAGGCCGATAAGCGATTCAATTTGTATCTCAACTTGGTCAACTAATGCCGATTGTTCGAGGGATTGAATCCAATATTGCTGGGCTGAGTAGTATTTGGCTTGCCCCCAAAAGTGCAGAGCATGGAGGTGAAGTATTTCTGGTAAGTCGTCATCGTTATCGACTTGGCTCAGTTTAGTGTAGGCTTCGCGGATAGTTTTTAGGCCTTTACGGTAATCCATAAGCGCCCAATAGCAACGGGAGATAATGACGAGACTTTGGACAACACCTCGAGGAAACAGGATCTGATTTGCTCTTGTCGCGCATTGCTCCGCTGCAAGTAACACCTGTTCAGGTTCGCTTTCAATGCGTGATTTGAGCTGTCCAAGCTCAACTTCTAGCAAATGCTGACTCTTATCCAATGAATTAATCCCTTAACCGCTAACTGAATTCATACCTTAGTATTATAAAAATAGCCGCCTTTCGTGTGCTAGAAAAAGAGCTATTCGAGCGACGGTTTAATGGCGGACTTCACAGTAATGCAATTATGAGAGAAGTTCTCGCAGTGTCATGGGTGACTGATTAATACCTAAAGCCTGCGCTGCCGTTATGCCATCTTTATTTTGATAGCACAAATTATGCCATGCCCTGAATATATCCAACACAGGAAGTAGTCCTCCAGGGCGCAGTTTGCGACGTGGCTCATTAATAAAACTGTCAAACAAAAGTTGAAACCGTTGTTGGTAAAAAGCGGTTTGGCGAATAGAGGCTCGGCGGAGCCAATATTTTGGCTTATTGTGGCTTCCCGCTAAATAGCAAATCCCTTTTGCCATGTCTCCAGCATGAACAATTGCCCAGCGATCTCGCCACCAACCCATATGCACGATATCAATTTTATCGAGCGGAAAATTGTTGCCCCACTGACCATCTTCATCAACGTACATCAAGTCGATCGTTGCCGCGTGAATACGTGGTAGGCTAACACTCAATGCTGCTGACCTCAGTAATGGATCTTGCGGTAAGTAAATCGCCACTTTTCTTTGGTCGTTACACAGACTTAAAACATGCAGAAAATGCGCATACGAGGTGTATGGTGGACGAATTAGCGCGCCTTTCGATGGGTAATGAAAAGCGGTTAAGTTCCCCATCGGGTCTTCTACATTACCACGGGCAAGAATCGTCTGATATTGTTGATCGATTCGCTCACGCAGATTTCGGGCTGAAGTCGTATTTAGATTATTTGACTCTGAAGTGTGATCTCGAGAGACGAAACGAGCAGGACTAGAAAAAGGGTCGTGATCGCAGCTGCCAGTAGGTTCTTCTTGAGCAGAATAGTTCACGTGCTGACTGAGAATGTAGCCAGAATGTGCTTCGCCGGTCGCAATCCAATAGACACCATTGTTGCTTTTGCTCTGCAAAGGCATGTAGTGGGATGCGAGCTCGTATTGTTCTGCGTGGTTAACCCAACGTGCGTCAAACATCGCCAATTTACGCCGGCAACGGCTGGCAATATGATCGATATGATCATAGAAGGTTTTTGGGTTGATAGTCAGCTTGCGGCAAATTTCACGGACGGAATAACCCATAAAGAGCAACCCCAATAGGTTCTCTTGAAAGTTGAGTTTATGGTTGGCACCGGACCATTTGTCGACAAAAGTCGATTGACATACTTTGCAGCGATAACGTTGACGATCACCGCTATAACCAAAGGCATGGTAGAGCTGTTTATGACTATGGATGGATAATCCGAAATGCTCGCAATCTTTATTGCGACAAGCGGGCAGTCCTTCACAATGTAATTGTCTTAAACGGTGTAATTCATCAAGCACATCTTGATTGTTGAGTAGCGGAGGGAAGGCACCACATTCACGGCAAACCATCGCTGGACGCTTAGGGTTAGCATGTTGGACAACATAACGGTGTGCGTCGCTTAATCCAAAATTATCGCAGGCCAGTGTTTTACAGAAGTTCAGTTGACATAAGGTGTTGCCATGCTCGTCTGTGACAGCTTCGGGCAATTCAGAACCTTTGTGTGGATGCGATGTTGGTTTTATCACGTAATACCTAAAATTAAGGGGGCAAGGCTTTATCCACGACCAAACCTAATCAAGTAAATGACACCCTTCACACTTTATAACACGCCAATGTAATCAATGAAGTAGGATGTACTACAACGACATTTTCAACTTAAATTAATCAAGTGAACAGTCGGTGCTATGCCTCGTTGGGTCAGTTGCTAGATGCCACAATCCCCCCTCGGGTGATTAAAGCAGCCAGTCAGGCACTGGCTGTAAAACAAATTTAGATAGAAATTGCCGTTTCGAGTGCAACTTTCATCATGTCATTGAACGATTTTTGACGTTCTTCCGCGCTTAGTTTCTCGCCGCGAATGATATGGTCTGAAACCGTTAGAATCGTCAGTGCTTTTGCACCAAGATCCGCCGCGACGCCGTAAATACCTGCCGCTTCCATATCAACACCTAGAATGCCTAGTTTTTCCATTTTGGCGAAAATATCGGCTTCAGGCGTGTAGAAAAGATCCGCTGAGAATACGTTACCCACTTTCACTGGAACATTTTGCGCGCGCGCTTGGTTTACCGCCTCTTCAAGTAGACCATAATCGGCGATCGCAGCGAAATCGTGGTTGTTAAAACGAATGCGGTTTACTTTTGAATCGGTTGATGCGCCCATACCGATAACCACATCCATTAGGTTTACATCATCGCGCACCGCACCACAGCTGCCTACTCGAATCACATTTTTCACACCGTATTCTGCGATCAACTCGTGTACGTAGATGCAGCAAGATGGGATACCCATACCGTGTCCCATCACAGAAACAGGCTTGCCTTTGTATGTGCCGGTGTAACCAAACATATTTCGCACATCACACACTTGTTTGACGTCATCAAGGAACGTTTCCGCAATATATTTAGCGCGAAGAGGATCGCCTGGCATCAAAACAGTTTCAGCGAAATCACCAGGTTGAGCATTAATGTGTGGGGTTGCCATAGTCGTTACTCCGATATTTTAGGAAAGTTCAACCTAGTAATTACTAAAAGTGTTGAACCTCAATAAATCTGTTGAGGCAATACTAGCTAGATGCAGTAAGACTCCTTGAGAAGTATGTCACAAAAAGTCGTGCTAATCGGATTAATTTTCCTGTTGATAACTAATTATGTTGAAACTGGTAAGGCAATCGTTTTGCCGAACGATTGCGTCATTCGATTCCTTATTTATTTATCGATAGTATGATATTTCTGTACGAATTTAAATTTTGTACAACAATCGTTTTTGTGCTAATACTTATACGTGAAATAATTTTGTATACTCTGCTTGTGTGCATAACTTATTTGGTGACCTTTGAGATGTAAAGGGCGATTATTTAAAGAGGGAAAGGGTATGGAACAGGAAATCAAAATCGGTGTTAGTGCCTGTGTACTCGGTGAAACCGTTCGTTTTGACGGTGGACATAAATCGAGTCGATTTGTTACCAAGGAATTGGGTAATCATTTTAGATTCGTTCCCGTTTGCCCTGAAGTTGAATCTGGTATGCCAGTACCAAGGCCGACGATTCGTCTGATTTCAGATAAAGAACGTATTGCCTTGGTGGAAACAAGAGATGCAAGCAAGGATCATACTGACAGCATGTTGGCATTTTCTCGTCGTCGTATAGAACGATTACAAAACGAAGATTTATGCGGCTACGTGGTGTGCGCCAAATCTCCGACATGTGGCATGGAACGAGTAAAAGTGTATGGCAGTAATAGTGCTGAAAAGAGCGGTATTGGTTTGTACACCAAAGAGCTCATGACACGTATGCCTTGGTTGCCAATCGAAGAAGATGGCCGACTTAATGATCCGATATTAAAAGAAAACTTTGTGACTCGGGTGTTCTGCTTACACGACTTTTATCATTCGATGGATGGGAAGCCAAGTGCAGGTAAAATTGTGGCGTTTCATTCTCGTTACAAACTGACATTAATGGCGCACCATCCGGCCTCTTATAAAGAACTGGGAAAGCTCGTCGCACAAGTTGCAAATTATGCTATTGAAGAGTTTTATCAGCTCTACCGTGTTGGTTTGATGACCGCAATGGCAAATCGCGCCAGTCGAAAAAATAACACTAATGTCTTAATGCATATTCAGGGCTATTTCAAAAAAGCACTAGAAAAAAGTGAGAAAGCTGAGCTTTGTCAGGTGATTGACGATTATCGTCTGGGGGTTCTTCCTCTGCTGGCACCGCTAACGCTATTGAAGCACCATATGCAGCGCTTCCCTGATGAATATTTACAAAGTCAGAAATTTTTAAACCCTTACCCACAGGAGTTACGTTTACGCTATGGGCTGTGAAAATAAACTGTACGCAATTCGTGAAGTATCAGAGTTAACTGGGATTAAACCGGTGACATTGCGCGCATGGCAGCGACGCTACAATATTATTCAACCGCAGCGCACTGAGAAGGGGCATCGTTTATATACCTATGAACATATTGAGAAGATCCGAATCATACAAGGGTGGCTAGAAAAAGGCGTTGCGATTGGTAAGGTAAAAGCGTTACTTGATAGCGGGCAAACTCCTGAATTTCCGACAAGTGACGCGGATGTAGTGCTAGAAGAAGTGGAAACGACCTTAAGCGCACTAGCTCAACTAAATCGCCATAAAGCAGAAGCAACGTTATCGTTGGTGATTAAAGAGTATCCATTAGAGATCATTACCACTCGGTATATTCAACCCATCGTTGCCGCGATAGCACAGGTGAAAAAAAGTCAGCAAACATTGCAATCAGGTCTGTTTCAATCGATTTTGTTAGCACGGTTAACGTCAATTTTAGACGCTGAAAACAAGGCGGCTCGCAATGGTAAAGGCTTGGTGGTTAGTTATGATGCTATAGGCTCGACAGCTATGAGGTTATGGGCGTTAAAGTTAGTCGATCGAGGTTACAGCATTAGCTTTATCGAAGGCGTTGACGATATCAGTGGGTTGCAATCTAATACAGGCCTTGAGAACTATGCAATGGTTGCTGTGTTTGCTTCACAAGCGCCTGCTCAAGCACAGCTCACGCCAATACAAGCGCTTGCCAACGTATTAGGCAGTCAGTTTACCACTAGCCCATTAATCACCACGCTAATGAGTGCGTAAGGTTGATTTTTTAGGTTGATGTAAGCGGATTGAACGAACATCCAACGGGCAATGGCTGTTGATTAAGGAGTGTTGTTATGCAACTCATGTGGTTTCGCCGTGATCTACGCGTTGAAGATAATACGGCTTTGCAAAGCGCGATTAATACGCAGCAAGCCGTAATTGCGATTTACATTGCCACGCCTGATAGTTGGCGAAACCATCATCTTAGTCCAATTCAAGCGGATTTGATTTATCGTCGTCTATTTGAGTTACAGCAAGACTTAGCACAACTCAATATTCCCTTGCTATACATGGAAGTTGAAAACTATCAGCAATGTGTTCAGCAGGTGAGTGATTGTGCTCTGCGCTATGGTGCAGAGCGTGTGGTATTTAATCGCGAGTATGAGGTTAATGAACAAGATCGTGATGATTTACTACAGAGTCATAGCGAGATTGAAATTCAGGGTTTTGATGATAAGTGTTTGCTCCCTCCTGGCTCCGTACTCAACAAACAAGGTCAGTACTTTAAAGTTTTTACCCCGTTTAAACGTGCCTATTTAGCTGGTTTAACTGAAAATCTACCACCAGTGGTAAAAACCACCGCAGTACGAGACGATTCGACAAACATATTGGATATTAAGGCGGAGCAGAAAGAGTCGTATCCAGCACTTTTATCGACGCAAAGTGTTTTCTCGTATCCACGCGAATCGAGTGAGCGATATGTGGTTAACAGCAAAGCGATTCGTCAATTGTTATGTGAGTTTTGCCACGAGCGGGTCGATAACTATCACAACGATCGTGACAAACCAGCGCTAAACGCGACAAGCATGCTTTCACCTTATCTTGCCATTGGCGCTTTGTCGGTTCGACAATGCGTGGCTCGGGTTCTCTACTCTGCCCAAGCTCATCAGATAACCAGCCCCCTCTTGGGGGAAGGCATCCACACTTGGATCAGTGAATTGGTGTGGCGAGATTTTTATCAACATTTACTACACTTTGAACCAAAGCTCTGTAAAGGTCGCCATTTCGTTACGTGGACAGAAAAAATGCATTGGCCGGGGAGTAAACAACATTTAGCGGCCTGGCAAAAAGGGATGACAGGTTATCCGATTGTTGATGCCGCTATGCGTCAACTTAATCAAACTGGCTGGATGCACAATCGCTTGAGAATGGTCGTGGCGAGTTTCTTGACTAAGGATTTGCACGTTCATTGGCATCACGGTGAACGTTATTTTATGCAGAAGCTGGTGGATGGGGACTATGCGGCCAACAATGGAGGGTGGCAGTGGAGTGCTTCGACGGGGTGCGATGCTCAGCCTTATTTTCGTATCTTTAATCCGACGGCGCAAGGTGAGAGGTTTGATTCAGACGGTGATTTTGTTCGCCATTGGATCTCGGAGTTAAGCGCAGTACCTAACAAATACATTCACCAACCTTGGCGGTGGGAAAATGTCATTAGCTTGTCATATCCTAAACCAATGGTTGATCACAAAAGCGAAAGAGAGATAACCTTACGGCTCTTTCAAGATGCTAAGGATTTCCAATGATGCTGCGTAAGCTGCTCATATTATGCTGCTGTGTCAGCTCCACGGTTTTTGCACGGAGCTATGAGCTTCCCCCTCAAGACAGCAAGATTGTCGGTCGAACTCAATTTCACCAAATCAAAACAGGTGAAAGTATGGCTGATATTGCTAAGCAATACGACGTAGGTTTCTTAGCGTTGATGGCGGCTAACCAAGGTGTGGATCCTTTCTTGCCGCCGGTTGACTACGTCTTGACCATCCCAACGCAAGTGATCTTGCCGGATGTGAAACGTGAAGGTGTGGTGATTAACCTTGCCGAGTTGCGCTTGTACTATTTTGTTCCTGAGCAAAACGTGGTGCACATCTTTCCGGTCGGAATTGGACGCATCGGACGTGATACGCCAGAAATGGTGACTAAAATTAGCCAAAAAAGGCCTAATCCAACTTGGACACCACCGAACTCGATTCGTAAAGAATATTTAGCAAAAGGGGTAACTCTACCTGCGGTTGTACCCGCTGGGCCTGACAATCCGTTGGGTGAATACGCACTGCGCTTAGCTCACGGTGCAGGGGACTATTTAATTCACGGTACCAACAAAGATTTCGGCATTGGGATGCGAGTGAGCGCGGGCTGTATTCGAATGTCACCACAAGATATTGAATGGCTTTTTGGGCAGGTTGATTTGGGGGAGAAAGTTACCGTAATTAATGCGCCGGTGAAAATTAGTTTAGAGCCTGACCGAAGTGTCTATATTGAGGCTCACGAACCGTTAACGCGTAGCGATGGCAGTAAAACCGTGCTAGGCATACCACAAGAGCTAACATGGTGGTTGCAAGCAATGGATCAGCCTGAAGCGAAAGCTCGTGCGGTGATCTTGGCGCAAAATGGTGTGCCAGTAGAGATTGTGGCGCCTCAAGAACTAGAGTCTCCTCTGTAATAGCAAGATTACGCTCTGACTGTAAAGCGGTTACTACAGGGTGTTTGTAATTAAATTGTGAACAAAACTCGACATATCCTTTCTAAATCACCATCGTAAAGTGATAACGTGCAATGGTGATTTAGGCGGGAATTGTGGATAGTGAACATACATTACGTGAAAACATTTTGGCACTGCTGCTGGGCAGTGCTTTAGTTTCTTTAGGTGTTATCTTCTTTAATCATGTAGGTCTATTAACTGGTGGAACGGCTGGATTAGCTATTTTCATCACCAAAGTTAGCACCTTAAGTTTTGGCCAAGTTTTTTTCCTTATCAATCTCCCTTTCTATCTGCTCTCTGTGACACGCATGGGCTGGCGTTTTACCCTAAATACGTTTGCTGCGATCAGTCTAGTGTCACTTGCGGTTGACCATCTCTACCATGTTATTGAACTGAAACACATTATGCCTTTATATGCGGCATTGATCGGTGGCGGTCTAATTGGAACGGGGATGTTGGTTATTTTTCGCCACCGAATGAGTCTTGGTGGGTTCAGCATTCTGGCGTTATATCTTCAGGATCGATTTGGCATTCGGGCAGGTAAAGTTCAGATGGCATTAGATTGTAGCATCGTCGTGATGTCGATATTTATTGTCGATTGGCGGCTTATCGGTTTATCAATATTAGCTGCGATTATGACCAATCTTATTGTTGCGATGAATCATAAACCAGGACGATATCAACCACGCGCGAATAAAAAAGCGCCCACACGATAAGCAATCGTATGGGCGAAAAAGGGCAACAATTTGACATTGTTAATTGGAGATGTTGGCAACATCCTTATTCAAACTGTTATAAAGTATTCGCGATCTTTAGAATGACTTTGTAGCAGCGTAACCAACGATGCGTAACTTAACATTATCATTACGATTTATTAATCCTTAAAATCACAAAGATAATTTTCATTATTGCAAGCGACGTGCTACAGAGGCGTAGAGAATAGAGGAACGTGCTCAACGTTGAGCACGTTCGCTTAGGCATAGGTTATGCTTTCGTTGATGAAGCTTCACCAAATTGCTGTTGCGCCATTGCTTTGGCAATTTGTGGCGCTTGCCATAACGAAGGCAATAATACAAACGACACTGGCACTGCGGTGATGACAATGAATGACTGCAAGGCAGATATACCGCCGGAACCCATCGAAATCAGAGCAATCGCAACCAGACCCATCAAAATACCCCAAAAGGCACGCATTGCACCGCTTGGTTGCGTTGATCCTGTTACCACCACACTGATGGTGTAAGTCATTGAATCACCGGTCGTGACGATGAAGGTGGTAGTGAGAATCAAAAACAACACCGCGATGACCGATGGCATCGGTAGTTGATTGGTAATTGCTAGCAGGACTCCCGGTAGGTTAAATCCTTCGAATGCCGTTGAAATAATACCAGGTTCGGCCAACTCATAAGCAAGCCCTGAACCACCGACAATGCTAAACCAGAAGCAAGTGATCAGTGGTGCAATGATGGAGATAGAAAGAATCAATTGGCGAATAGTACGACCACGAGATATTCGCGCAATAAAGATCGCCATCATTGGGCCGTAACCAATAAACCAACCCCAGAAAAATACCGTCCACCAACTAAGCCAATCAGTATCGCCGCGATAGAGCGCCATAGGTACGAAGTTGTTGACCATTTTCGCCACGCCTTGCATATAGCCATCAATAATGAAGCTTGTTGGGCCAAATAGCAGGATGAAGATGATCAGTGCCGCGGAAAGAATAATGTTATAGCGGCTGATGAGTTGAATACCACGGCTCAGACCGCTAAGAGCGGATAAGGTATACATCGCGATGGCAAACAGTACCACCAAACTTTGCGTGATTAATGTATCTTGCACGCCAAATAGAGAGTTAAGTGCGTAGCTAATTTGCAGGCCAAGAAAACCAATCGGTCCAATGGTGCCAGCCGCAACCGCGATAATACAGAAAGTATCCGCAAGGGTGCCAATCCAGCCGTTGATCGCCTTATCACCAAAAATAGGGTACAGCAAAGTACGAGGCTGTAATGGCAAACCTTTATCGTAATGCAGGTGCATTAGGACAATTGCCGCTAAGCTTCCCAGAATCGCCCAAGCAAGGAATCCCCAGTGCAGGAATGACTGTGACAAGGCATTGAGTGCCAGGGTACGACCTTCTGCTTCACCATAAAAAGGAGGTGAAGAGACAAAGTGAGCAATCGGCTCAGCAGCAGCCCAAAAAACCCCACCGCCAGCAAGTAAGGTGCAAAGAACAATCGCCAACCATTTGAAGGTGTCGAGCTCTGGGGTTTTAAGATTACCGAGTTTAACGTCGCCTGTGCGAGCGAAGGCAAGATAGAGACCAATAATAAAGTTGGCCAGCAAAAGTATTTGCCAAAATGGGCCAAACCATTGAGTCACTTTAGAGAATCCAACTTGAATTACGCTGGATAGAGTAGGGGTATCGAAAACAGCAAGCAGTACGAAGAGAACGAGAAAGCCGCCACTTAACCAGAGTACTGGACTGGAGAAGGCGTTTACCGTGTTTGATGCATCACTTTGTTCGGGGGGATGAGAAGCAAGGTAATTTTCATCTGCTGATTTACGAGCAACAGATTGTGTCAAATTCGACATTGAGTGTTCGCTTTTATCGTCGTCAGCCGTTTAATTCAGTCTGTGTTGTGCGACATATTGTTGAGCTGATCGGTGAATTTTCCTCGTCTATTGCAGGGTCATTTTGTGACCTAGCAAAGGTTGAGGCTGTGAAAGGGGCGATATATTAACACATTTGAAGGTAGGAGGAAAATCGAGGTAAACGATAGGAAAAACGTTGCTCATCCCTGAGCATAGTGAATTATTTCATTTTAGCAGCAACTTCAAGCATTTGATCTGCACTCATGCCGGTTGTGATATGGCCAGTTGCGACACCTTGAACGGCTTGTTGAGTCGATAAGCCAGCTGCGGTTGCTTGTTGGATCAAATCACCGTTTAAACCATTGTTAGAACCAGCGCCGCCAGCAGCGAAAGCAGAAACAGAGAATACTGATAGAGCGATAATAAGTGCGTTTTTCATCATATTTACCTTTGACTGTTTATTGTGTTTTATTTTTGTTGGTCTATTTGATTTTTTGGTTGACGATGAATTAACGAACGGAGTTAACCATCTGCTCTGCGCTCATACCGGTTGTGATGTGGCCAGTTGCAACACCTTGCACCGCTTGTTGAGTTGACAGGCCAGCAGCGGTTGCTTGTTGGATCAAATCACCGTTTAAACCATTGTTAGAACCAGCGCCGCTAGCAGCGAAAGCAGAAACAGAAAATACTGATAGAGCAATAACAAGTACGTTTTTCATGATGTGTGACCTTATTGTTGAACTGTAATTTACGGGCAACCCCGTGTACAAAATTTATATTAATGTGATATTGGTCGCACTTACAGGAAATCCAGGGTTTCCATTTTGGAAATCTTTGTGATGCGCATCTCGTTTTTTTGTTGTTCGGTTATCCCATGCGTCATGATGACAGTGGAGAAGAGGTTTACGGTTGGTGACAGTTTGAAGTGACTGTGCGTCGTTGAGTGATGATCGAAGCACGAAAGATAAATGGAGGTATCAAGCAGAAGAATAAATTGAAGCGGCAGATCAGAAGATTGTTTAGAGCGAAAGCGAGCTCGTCCATGAGCGCTGCGAATTACTTAACGGCTTGAGTCGCTTCAAGCATTTGCTCAGCGCTCATACCTGCACCGATATGACCATTTGCGACACCTTGCGTAGCTTGTTCAGTAGAAAGGCCTGCCGCTGTTGCTTGTTGAATCAAGTCGCCATTTAAGCCGTTGTTAGAAACTGCGCCGCTAGCTGCGAAAGCTGAAACAGAGAATACTGATAGAGCGATGATGAGTGCGTTTTTCATAATATTTACCTTTTGTCTATTGGGTCACCGAGTATGACGCTAGTGTGTGTAGTTTGCGTTGAGCTATTTCTCTACAAAGTTACTCAGCGCTCATACCAGTAGTGATATGACCGGTTGCGACACCTTGCGTGGCTTGTTCAGTAGAAAGCCCCGCCGCGGTTGCTTGTTGAATTAAGTCGCCATTTAAGCCGTTGTTAGAAGCTGCGCCG